>JAJRYU010000610.1 GCA_024275615.1 Planctomycetota bacterium | reverse complement strand
CGGCCTTGATGGCGATGCCGTCGCTCTTAGTTTGTGCGCTTGTCGGAATCGAAATTGCCCAACCGTTGTTCTGGCAGAGAATCACAGCTGGTGCCTTCATTCGAGCTGCCATAGTCATAGCCGTGTGAAAATCTGTGGATGAACTGGCCCCATCTCCCAAGTAGCCCACACAAGCAATCTTGTCGCCTCTGATTTTTGCAGCCATGGCCGTGCCCACAGCCTGGGGAATCTGGGTGCCGATGACACTTGACAGAGATACGTAGCGGTGTTCCAAGGACGAAAAATGGCAGGGCATTTGTCGGCCTTTTTGAATGTCGGCGCCGTTGCCAATCATCTGCGCGATGTATTTTTCCAAAGGAAATCCACGCATCAATAGCACCGTGCCTTCTCGCAGAGCGGGATAGACCCAGTCATTTGCTTCGAGTGCAAACCCGGAGCCAATGCCTGCTGCTTCTTGACCAGCCCCCGGGCCGTGGAATCCGATACGGCCTTGGCGTTGGAGGCCAAGCAGCTCCTTGTCCAAGACCCGGCAGAAGAGCATCTGGCGAAATAACTCAAGATGAGTCTCGCGGCTGAGATTCGGGACAGGCATCGTTGCGGGATGCTCCGTCCCAATGGCGAGACAACGCTCAATCGGCAAAGACATATAACTTAGCCTTCCAAAAGAAGCGTTGTTGGGCTCTCCAAGAGCCGGCGCATGGTATTCATGAACCGAGCTGCTTCGCCACCATCAACAATTCTGTGGTCCAGGGTGATCGACATGTAAGTCATCTTGCGAACAACGATTTCACCATCGCGAACGACAGGGCGATCTTCAATCTTGTAGACCCCGAGAATTCCCAATTCCGGATAGTTGATAATAGGTGTGGCGAAGAGGCCACCGATGGATCCGGCGCTGGTAATTGTGATGGTCGATCCGCTGAGCTCTTCCCGTGTGATACTTCCTTCACGACCGGCGGCGCTCAGTCGACCCAATTCACCTGCCATCTCAAAGATGCTGCGGCGATTGGCCTCAGTGATGACTGGAACCAAAAGACCACCTTCTGTGTCGAGTGCGAAACCGATGTGAACGTCGCTGTAGTTGATGATCTCGCTGTTGGCTTCATCGAAGATGCCGTTGATCGACGCATGCTGCTTGAGCGCGGCAACCAGGGCTTTCATGATGAATGGCAAAAACGTCAGTTTGACACCTTTGGCCTCGGCCGCAGGTTTGGAGGCCTTGCGTAGGTTGTAAACCTCGGTCATGTCGATCTCTTCGACCAACGTGAAGTGCGGTTTGGTAAATGCTGAGCCAATCATGGCATCGCCGATCTTCCGACGAATTCCGCGGTAGGCCGTGCGCACTTCGCCACCACCGCCTGTGGTTGCGATGGCGGTCACAGGGGCCGCTTGCGGCCTGGTAGCCGGAGCGCTTACTGCTGCTGTCTTGGCTGCGCCTCCCTTGCCGCTGGCTTGCCCAAGGACATCGTCTTTTGTGACACGACCGCGAGGCCCGGTGCCCGTGACTACTCCGAGATCGACACCGAGTTCACGGGCGAGTTTGCGGGTGGCTGGAGTCGCCAGGACTTTGTCGTTGGCGCCAGTTGGTTCAGCCTCTTTTGCGACCGGAGCCGGAACGGGAGCTTCTGGAGCGGCAGCTTTGGGCGCCGCCGCAGCCGGTGCTTCTGCTGCGGGCGTACTTGTTACAGCACCATCGTCCACGCCAATGACGACGATCACTTGGCCCACGGGCACAATGGCCCCGGGTTCGTGTGGGATGGATTCG
>JAJRYU010000609.1 GCA_024275615.1 Planctomycetota bacterium | reverse complement strand
TGCAAGGTG
The DNA here is from genome assembly GCA_024275615.1 of Planctomycetota bacterium. GTDB lineage: Bacteria > Planctomycetota > DRQF01 > S139-23. The sequence goes on along the minus strand of JAJRYU010000609.1, from coordinate 11,844 downwards.
AACCAGATCGGATTGAGGCGGCGGCCGCGGCTGTTCACGAGGCTTTGCACTTGATTCGCGACGAAGGGGCCGAAACCTCGGATATCGCCGAGATCTTTCATGAGAAGTCCGAGTTACCGAGCAAAGCGAACAAGACAGCTTACAAAGCTGGCGTGAAACCGCGTTCGCCAAACCAGGCCAAGTACATGGACGCCATTGAGGCGAATCCTGTGACGATTGGGATTGGCCCGGCCGGAACTGGGAAGACCTTCTTGGCTGTTGCGATGGCGGTGGCAGCCATAAAGAGTGGGAGCTACCGGAAACTGGTACTTGTTCGGCCAGCTGTTGAAGCAGGCGAACACTTGGGATTTTTGCCCGGGGATCTTGAAGCGAAGATCGGACCTTACTTGCGACCCCTTTTTGACTCACTGGAGGACTTGTTGCCATCGGCAACCCTGAAGCGCTTCTTGGACGAAGGAATCATCGAGATCTGTCCGTTAGCCTATATGCGTGGGCGAACGCTAAATCACGCTGTCATTGTCCTCGATGAGGCCCAGAACACCACCAATGCTCAAATGAAGATGTTTCTGACTAGGATGGGGAGTGAGAGCAAGATGATCATCACCGGTGACATCACTCAAATTGACCTTCCTGGCGGCCAAGCTTCTGGACTCGCCACGGCAGTTCGAATTCTCAGAAAAGTCGAAGGTATCGAGATCATGACCATGGGGCATGCGGACATCGTCAGGCATCCGGTGGTGCAGAGGATTGTGAAGGCCTACGGTATTGCTGACGAAAAGAGCCGAAGGGGCGAAGATGAAGGGGACTCCTCCAGGAGCGTTCAGCGCCGTCATGACGACAAATCTCGTCGTCGGACAACATGAGCTCGGTGGAGGTAACTTGGGCAATCCAAAGTCCCGGGATCGAGCCGTCTGAGGTTGAGAATGCTGTCTTGGCCACTTTGTCCGCAGAAGGCGCCGACTTGGACCTCAGTGTTGTCTTCGTGGACGATGAGGCCATACACGAGCTCAACCGTCGTTATCTGAAGCATGATTACCCTACGGATGTGATTTCCTTCGATTTGCGCGGAGAAGGGCCAGGGGCCGACGGAGAAGTTGTCGTTTCTGTGGATACTGCCCGGCGAGAAGCAGAAGTTCGGAAAGTAACCTTCAAATCCGAGGTCTTGCTATACTGCATCCACGGAACGTTGCATCTTCTGGGCTATGATGATCATGACCCGAAAGAACGAACGAGAATGCATCAGCGCCAGACCGAGATTCTGGCCCAAATTGGTCACGAGACGACGGAATGAGTCTGAACGATTCCAGCCCTGAAATAGTGCGTGCTCGAGAAGAGCTTTTCGTAAAAATCGCCCTTAAGAACGAACTGGTAACGGCGGAGCAGATCGCCGAGGCCAGAGAAGTCCAAGCGAAGATTCTTGAGCTCGGTGTTAGTCCAAAAGGACTCGGCGACGTGCTCTTGGAAAAGAACCTCATCACCCAAGAGCAATACGAGAAAATCTCGGGACATATCGAGAAGCTGGACCAAGCCAATAGCATCAAAGGCTATAAGCTCATCAAGAAACTTGGCAAAGGATCGATGGGGACAGTTTTCCAAGCTCAGCAATTGTCTCTGGATCGTCTGGTTGCCATCAAAGTGCTTGCTCCATTCTTGCAGAAGAATCGTAAGTTCGTCGCTCGCTTCGAAAAAGAAGCGAAGATCCTTGCGCGCTTGAATCATCCCAACATTGTGCAGTGCATCGATGTCGGTGAGAGTAGCTCCTTGTGTTATATCGTCATGGAATACTGTGACGGGCCAACAGTTCTTGATCTGATCAAGCGAGGTGGGATCCTAGCTCAAGAACGCGCGTCACGGATTATCCTCCAAGTCGCTCGTGCTCTTGAACACGCTTATACCTCGCAGATTATTCATCGCGATATCAAGCCAGACAACATCATGATCGTCTCCGGCGGCACCGCGAAACTCTGCGACCTCGGCTTGGTCAAAGATCTTGAGGGGTCAGGGGACACCACAGATACAGGGTCTGCCCTTGGCACACCCAACTATATTTCACCGGAGCAAGCACGAGGCGATGAGCACATCGATGTGCGAACTGACATCTATTCTTTGGGCGCGACTTACTACCACATGGTCACTGGGCATACGCCTTTCGAAAACCCTAACCCTGCGGTGACGATGGTTGCCCATATCAACGAGGTGCCTCCGTCACCCAAAGATCGTTTGCCAGGATTGCACAACGAAGTGAACAGGATCATTCTCAAGATGATGTGTAAGAATCCTGCTGACCGCTACCAAACACCTTCAGAAATTCGTCGTGACGTTGAATCCCTCTTGGAGCGTCTGGGAGCCGGAGAAGACATCCCTGGAGCTGGACCAAAACTCCGCACAACGCGCCGTCGCCGTCGCCGTTAGCGAGATCGGCGGAGATCGAAGTAGCGGAGGACAGTCTTTTTGTCGAAAGAGTCCAGAGCGAGCGCCGACAACTGAGCGCTCGTAGGGAAAGACGGGTAACGCTCGCTTTGCGAATCCGGGCGGCTCGCTTGCGACGAGTCAGCATCCCTCACTGGTGGCGAAGAACCCAAACTATTGAAAACGGAAATGAGCAAGTCTTCCAGGAATTCTTGTTGCTCCACGATGTTTGAGTGTGCCTTCGCGGTATTCGCCTCGCCATTTTTGCCGGCGCCCTGGCCGGTACCGGGTTTTCCGATGTCCTGCATACGTGCGGCAAGGTCTTTGTCGGCCGTTGACTCTGCCAATTTGCTGAGTGCCTTCGCCGCTTCATCTTTGAGATCTGCAAAGGGCGTACTCGCCAGTTGGTTTTCGATCTTCGAAACGACTTCATGACTGTGCTTGACGTTCTTGGCACGGAGCGCCGTTTCTAATTCACTGAGGGACGCGGCGAGGGTATTCTGTGACTTGGCTTTTTTCTTTGCCATGGACTGCCACAGTTTCTTCGCTTTCCGCTCCAATTCATCTTCCGTTTTCGCTTGCTGAAGTTGCTCAAGTGCGACTTTCGCTTCTGCGGAGATGGATAACTTTCTCGCCATCGTCCGAGCAAGATGCTGTTGGGCACGTACGACCATGACTGATCGAGTTGCGATCTTGCTGGGCGTGGCAAAAAGGACCACATCGACTGCCAAGAGAACTACCATGAATTTCAGGGCTGGTGCCAGACGCGGGCGGACAATTTGACGTGGTTTCAACGGCAGCGCAGCACGTTCCAAATCTTGGCAGAAGAGTAGGAACAACGAGTTTTCAGATCCGGGCTCAATCGTATTGAGCGATGTCAGGAAAAGCTCACTTGTTCCTATGGTCGTGTCGATCCTTCGCGCGGCGTCAGTCAAACTTGGTCGGCAAAAATGCGTTGCAAGAGCACCTAAGAGGATAGAAAAGACAATGGCAAATACGGGCAGCCATGTGAGAATCCACGGATTCAGGGGATTCACCTTACCGGCCAACAGGGGGATGGAGGCGATGGCTAATCCGGCGACAACAAACAGCGTGGTCATTTCTACGAGAAGTCGACGCAACATTCGCTTGCGGACAGAGTGAATGAGCTTCTGGGCTGTTGTGATCTCTCTATATTCGGTCCCAAACATGAGAACGCCGCCTACTTTGCTGCGGAAATTACGATAGACACTTCAGTTTCCAAATCTTCCGGTAAGACCTTGGGGTTAATCGACCAGATCATTTCATTATGAGAATCTTCATGGTTACAAGTGATGACTGCAAGATGCCCGAAGTTGTCAGTAAGGGCAATAACCACACGAGCCTCGTCCGGAATGTATACGTCTTCTCCAGTCAAGAAACTGGAATCCCAACTGGACCCAGTGAACAGCCATTCTGCGGTTGTCATGTGTTTCTTGGCGCGGTCGTTCCACAAGAACTCTTCAAGATTGACAGGTGACTTGGCGTCCTTCCAAGTCAAGCTGATGTTCAGCTTTTCTCCGGTGGGTGGGGTGCCCTTGCGGTAGTCTGCCGGGTCGCCTTCCCTGAAACCTAAGGCGAGAAGACCAGCCCGTAGTACGCTTGGCCGACAAAAAGTCTCAAGGAGTGTTTCGTGGAGAGGGCCGCCAGCGGTGGCTGCGATTAACTCAAGGGGGCGACTCGGGTTTACCAGTCGTCCTTTCATATGAAGCGTTCCTGCTTTCTTGTCAATCGTGATGCCACCTTCGGCCAGCCAAGTTTTGAATTTCTCCGGATCAGTTGGAACCAATGAAGCTCCACTGGGACTGATGGTCGCCAGACGACGCATGATGTTCTTTTGCATCATCATCAAGTTCTTTTGGTTGGTGCTTTCAAAGTCATAGATCTGCGAGCCGATATCATCGATATTCTGGGACAGTTGCTTGATTTTGGCGTAGAGTTTCGGGTCTCCCTTTGTGCCTTTCTGCGCCATACGATCCAACTTGAATGTGACTTTGCCCAGTTCGTTTTTCAAGGCAACAAGCTCGCTCTTGACGTCTGCATTGGCGGTGACTTGGGGTGGACGGTTGCTCTCGATTTTCTTCGGCAACCAGAAGACCAAGAACATGATCAGCGCAGCCAATTCGGCAGCCATGACGACGACGACAATACCCAGCCAGTTCTTCTGCATCGATGTACTCACTTATGCGTTTTCTTGTCTATAGACTTATCTGAAACGATCGCAGATGGGCAGGGTTCATGGCAATTTATTGCCCAACCCGAAGCCCATTCGTCTCCATGTGTTACCAAACCTCGAATTCGAAGAGTATCTGCCCAATTCGATGGGATTCTTCAAGCCAGGCGAAGCAAAGTAGGGCAAGGAGTGAAAGAACTCTATTCTCCTCGAATCTCAGCAAGAGACTATGGGGCCGCCCCAAATCCGAATAAGTCCGAATCCATTCATGCCTCGCCTCCAAAGGCTTGGTCGAAGGCAGCAGCGAACGCATCAAGATGATCCACAGTATGACGACTTTGTACCGTCCATCTCAGCAATTGTGGATCTAGTGCTCCTGGATATCGAAACATGGGGACGAAGAGTCCCAAATCATGAAATACACGATGGCAAGCATGCAACGCTTTCGAGTCAGCAAACTTCACTTGAAAAATGGGAACTCTTTCGGGATCCCCGACGAGCCCTTGTGCTGAGAGAATTGCATTCATTCGGCTTGTGTTGCGCCACAAATTCTCTTGCAGTGAAGAATCAGTTTGCAATAGCTGCAATCCCACAGAAACCACTTTGCACAGTGCGGGCGGAAGAGCTGTGCTGGTTTGGTAGGTCAGACTTGTTTCCCGTACGCGACGACAAAGAGCCTCGGAACCACAAAGGTATCCGCCAAATGCCCCCAGTCCCTTGCTAAGAGATCCGAAGACGACAACTTTGCGGTCCGAGTTCATGAGAGACTCCGCAAGTCCGCGACCAGTCGTCCCCAAGACACCCATCGAATGCGATTCATCCACGCAAAGCAGAGCATCCTTTGGCACGATCTCGGCTAGTTGCTCAAGAGGGGCGGTGTCACCAGTTACGGGGAAAACAGCGTCCGTCAAGATACTGATCGGCTTTTTGGCCCGTCTTAGAAGTTGCTGCAGATGATCGGCGTTGCGGTGGCGAAAAGAGGAAAAGGAAACACCAGTCGAGCGAAGAGCTGCCCATGCGCTCGGGTGGCATTCTTCATCGACGAACCAATGCGTCCCAAGCGGCGCCGAGCTTTCCAAGAGCGCAGCTACGGCGTGATGGCCAGAAGAAGTCACCACGGCGTCTTTTGCCCTTAGAAAAGATGCGAGCATGTCCTCCAATTCGAGATGAGCCACGGACGTCCCTGTTGTTATGCGGGAGGCGGAGGCGCTAAGCCCAAAACGATCCACTGCCTCTTTGAGAGCGGATCTTGTTGCCGGGTGATTGGACAGGCCCAGATAATCGCAGCCCGAAAAATTGATCAGGCGTTTGTCATTTGACAAGATCTCCGGGCCATAGTTCTCCCGGACAACCAGGGGATCTTCTGTGGAGTTCTCACGATCTAAGTCATGTCTTCCTCTCATCGAATTTCCTTTCGGATTGCACATTCAATCGATTGGCGGTGCTGAGGGATGTTGAATCCAAATGTGATTTCTTGAGCCCCTCATCTCGGACCCAAGACAGCCTCAGGCATTCCTCGCGTGTTCTTCGCTCGCGCTTTGAATTCAATCAAGAACTTACGGGATGCTTGTGACGCCATTCTTCGAAGCCTCCATCCATGCTCCAGACTTGGGAAAAACCTTGCTCCAGCAAATAAGAAGCCGCCATCTTGCTGTTATTGCCATGATAGCAATAGACGATAAGCGATTGGCTCTTGGGCGTGTCAGCCAAGAAAGTGTCGAGATTCTCGTTATTCAAGACTGATGAGTCCGGGATGCGTGACGATGCGATCGATTCTGGGTCGCGAATATCGACAAACAAGGCTGTCCCTTGTTCAAAATGCAGGAAGGCCTCTTCGATCGTGATTCTGGCGGCGTCGTCCATGTTTCTCTCGTTTCGGTTTGTGACCAAAAAATGGCCGAGCCCTTGGGGGCTCGGCCACTGATACTACTTGAAACGAGTCCGTTCACGGGACCGGGTTATTCACAAATTTGTGGTCACGAGGTCATGCACTCTGTTGTCGCCCTTGGCTGCAAGGTCGTGACCATGCCGACTAAGACGTGGGCTGATTTGTTTCTTCCGGTTCTTCGTTGACTTCTTCTTTGGGTTCCGGCTGTTGGATGTCAAATTCCAAGTGGTCACCCCCTTCGTAACTCACAGAAATCTTGCAACCCGCGATCAGGTTTCCACGCAAAATGTGTTCGGAGAGAGGATCTTCAAGATAGCGTTCAATGGCACGACGCATCGGGCGGGCACCATAGTCCGGATTGTAGCCCTTGTCGAGCAGGTAGTCCTTTGCGCCATCAAGCAATTCCATGGTCATCTTTTTGGACTCAATGCGAGCAAATACTTCTTTCATCTCGATGCCGATGATGTCCTTGATATTCTCACGGGTGAGATGATGGAAGAAAATGGTTTCATCCAATCGGTTGAGGAATTCTGGGCGGAAGTGTCGGTCAAGTTCGCCGCGCAATCTCTGTTCGACATTCGAACGTTTGCTTTCTTCGTCACCAGATTCGAATCCCAAACCGCTCTTGTTGTTGAGAACGGCTGCTCCAATGTTGGAGGTCATGATCAAGATGACATTGCGGAAGTCAATGTGGCGCCCAAAGGAATCGGTCAAACGACCTTCTTCCATGATTTGTAGGAGCATGTTGAAGACATCCGGGTGAGCTTTCTCGATCTCATCGAGCAAAACCACCGAATAAGGACGTCTGCGGACTTTCTCTGTGAGTTGGCCACCTTCTTCATAACCGACGTAGCCTGGAGGAGCGCCAATCAACTTCGATGCGTTGAAATTCTCCATGTATTCGGACATGTCGATTTGAATCAAGGCATCCTCACTGCCAAACATGAACTTGGCCAGTTGTTTCGCCAAGTGTGTCTTGCCGACACCCGTTGGACCCAAGAAAATGAACGATCCCATGGGCCGGCGGGGATCTTTCAAGCCGCTGCGTGATCGGCGCACGGCTTTGGCGATAGCCGTGATGGCCTCGTCTTGGCTGATAACAGTCTCATGCAGATATTTTTCCATTTGCAAAAGACGCTCGGCTTCGCGCTTTTCGAGACGTGTCAAAGGCACGCCTGTCATTTTGGAGACAGTCTCGCCGATGATCTCGACAGTAACTTCGGAGTCACCGTCATGACGTTCTGTCTTCCATTGGGCGACGACAGATTCTTTCTTCTTGCGTAACTTGTAAGCGTCATCGCGAAGTCTGGCAGCTCGCTCAAAGTCCTGATGGGCGACAGCTTCTTCTTTTTCTTTGTCCAGATTGCTGATTTCTTTTTCGAGTTCACGCAAATCTGGCGGTTGTGTCATTTGTTTCAGGTGGACACGCGCGCCGGCTTCATCAATGACGTCGATCGCCTTGTCGGGCAAAAATCGGTCGTTGATATAGCGTGTGGCCAAGTCGACAGCCAATTCCAAAGCCGCATCTGTGTAGCGTACGCGGTGGTGGGCCTCGTAGCGATCACGCAAGCCGTGAAGAATCTCTACGGCTTGAGCCTTGCTTGGTGGGTCGACAATGATCATCTGGAAGCGTCGAGCCAAGGCACCATCCTTCTCGATGTACTTGCGGTACTCGTCCAACGTTGTGGCGCCGATACACTGGACCTCGCCACGACTGAGTGCCGGTTTGAGCACGTTGGATGCGTCGATTGCGCCTTCTGCGCCGCCAGCACCAACCAATGTGTGAAGCTCATCAATGAAGAGAATGACGTTACGAACTCGTCTCACTTCGGTCATGACCGCCTTGATGCGTTCTTCGAACTGACCGCGATACTTGGTGCCTGCCACCATCATTGCCAAGTCGAGAACAACGATGCGCTTGCCGTGAAGGAGTTCTGGGACGTTGCCCTTAATGACATCCTGCGCCAGCCCCTCAACGATGGCCGTCTTGCCGACTCCAGCTTCGCCAAGGAGAACTGGATTGTTCTTGCTGCGACGAGAAAGAATTTGAATGACACGTTCGATTTCTTTTTCGCGTCCAATGACAGGGTCGAGTTTGCCTTCTCGCGCCAATTCAGTCAGGTCGCGGCCAAAGGAATCCAATGCCGGTGTTTTGCTTTTGGACGTACCGCCGACTTCTTTTTCAGCTTCGGTGGCGGTGGGTTCTGCTCCGAGAAAATCAAGAATCTCGCTACGTACAGAATCGAGTTGCACATTGAGGTTCGTCAAAACCTTGGCAGCCTTGCCGTCGTGCTCCTTGATCAGTCCCAAGAGAATGTGCTCAGTGCCAATGTAGTTGTGTCCCAGATTGCTTGCTTCTTCGAGAGCCAGTTCCAGAACTTTCTTGGCACGTGGTGTAAACGGCAGTTGTCCCATGGTCACCATGGACGGGCCGGTCTTGACCAGTTTTTCAACTTCTTGGCGCACTTTCCGAAGATCGATATCGAGGTTCTTGAGGACGTTGGCCGCGACGCCGCTCCCTTCTTGAACCAACCCCAACAAAATGTGCTCGGTGCCGATATATTCGTGGTTCAAGCGTTGGGCTTCTTGACGAGCCAACCCCATGACCTTGCGTGCGCGATCGGTGAACCTATCAAACATGCGCTCATTTCCTCTTTATTTTGGCGACCAAGATTCCTCAGCCGCTCCGTTCTCTGCAAAAGAATCGCTCATTAAGACTTAAACGAAAGTGTGGCGTCGATGCGAGCACCAAACGGTTGTTTGTCCTTGCCCAGAATCCGGGCAGTCCTGGAATCCAGGAACAAAGGGAACTTCCCACCATCTCTTTCGGCACGGTCTTGGTCGATGGCTAGGGCCAAAGCCCTGGGAATATTTACCCAACGACCTAAGTCGTATACGTCGGGCCTCGCCATCGTCTGTAACTATATATAATCAAATGGGGTTAAGCCAACCACTCACGAATCAAACGAGCGCGGGAGACATCTCTTTCTTCGGGCTTTGCGGGTGCACCCCGCAGAACCTGAAGATGAGCAGGCTGTGTGAAGAGGAATAGGTCGTTGATACGGCCTTGGCCAATATCGTGCAAAATGTCCAAATTGAGGCCCAAGCGGACGCTGGAGAGGTGGCGCATTGTTTCTTCGGAACTGATTTTTCGAGCAAACCTCAAGAGTCCCAGGGCTCGCCAAGCTCTGTCTTCCAGGGAGACGCGGTCTTGTTGCATGACCAGTTTGCGCAGTCCTCGTTCCCATTCGACGATTTTGAGGACCATGATACGAACATCTCTGAGGATTTGGACTTCGTCTCGCCCCAAGGTGACTTGATTCGAGATCTGGTAGAAATCGCCTGACGCCTTGGTGCCTTCACCGTAGAGCCCACGGACAACGAGACCGACACGACTAGCCGCTGTATGCACTTTTTTGATTTGTTCGGTTTGGACCAAGACTGGCAGATGGACCATGACGGAGACACGGAGCCCGGTGCCCACGTTCGTCGGGCAAGCAGTGAGGTAGCCCCATCGAGACGAAACTGCAAAGGGCAGACGACGCTCCAAGACGGAGTCGATTTGGTTTGTGAGGCGCCAAGTTTCATCCAACTGCAAGCCACAGTGAATACCTTGGATACGAAGATGATCCTCCTCGTTCGTCATGATCGAGAGGTTTTCATTCTTGGCAAAAATGACACCACGCGAACCGCGTCCGCTGGCCAACTCTGGACTAATGAGGTGACGTTCAACCAGGAGCCGGCGCTCGGTTTCGCTAAGATCATCAATAGCCCAGTAGGCGCCATCGGGAATGACGTTCGATTCGACAATGCCGGATTTCAAGGCGACCTCGACGGCGCGCCTTTCACTATCACTTGAACGCCATGGCATCTTGTGACCGCGAATGTTCCGCGCCAAGCGAATGCGCGTTGATATGACGACATCGTTGTCGGGACCGCCGGGAGCCAACCATTCGCCAGATCCAGAGGCGAAGCGATCATCAAGCATGCTCATCTCGATCTTCTGCAGCGACATCGTGACGTTGTTCTGTGCCACTCATGAGGGCTTCAATACGGTCACGCAGATTGGCTGCTTCCTCATATCTTTCTTCATTGATTGCCAAGGTGAGATCGTCGCGCAATTGTTGTGCGCGATGATGCCTTGCTCTTTCGGCTTCTATCTCGCGGGGGACCTTGCCATGATGTTCCGTTGCGCCATGCAGCCGCTGTGCGAGTTTTTCGATTTCGCTGTTGAACAAGTCGTAGTCCGCCGGGCATCCGACCTGGCCACGTTTCCGAAATTCTTCCAGAGTCGTGCCACAGAATTCGCAAGTGATGTGAGAGACCGGAGTTTGCGGGGTGCCTTTTGCCAAGCCCTCAACGAGTTCCCCTAAACCTTGAAGGTCGATCTCGGCGGACGTGGGTGTGAGCTTGACGAAGTCCGAAATATTTGGGACAGAAAATGGTTCCGACAACCCCTGCAGTTTGTAGCAGGATTCGCAAATGTGACGTTCGGACTTGACGTTGTTGACGATGTCAATCGTCTTGATTGTCGCTTCTTGTTCGCCACAGATCTGACACAAGTTCATGCAAAACTCCAAGAGACCCCGTCTTTTACTTCGGCCTCGATCCCAAATTAACCACGGTGGGGCATCAACGTCAAAGGAAAGACCCAGAAGACACGAAATATTCGTGGCTTCCCCCCTATCTTGGCAGTTTTTCGGATCTTGTCGTGGGCTTTGGCGATTCTGGGGGCTTTGCCGCAGGATGTTCGTCTTGAGCGAGGGGGGGAAGGAAGGGTTTCTTTTCCGGTCCGCCTTTTTCCTGTTGGGCAAGTGAGCGTGCCCGCATCTGTTCCGCTCTTCTCAGGAGTGCAGCAACATAGTTCTCTTCGTCGTCTCTCACGAAGTCCGCTAAGGTCGATTCTTCCAGGTCGACGTGTACAAGAAAATCGCGCTTGATCTTGATGGGCTGAATTTCGGAAAAAATGTCGAAGGGGAACGTGTCGAGCAAGAACTCCTCGCTGTCGTGACGAACGAGGACAGGAGCGTATTTTTTTTCTCCTTCTTCGTGCAACAAGAGGAACTCCCTGATTCCCCCGTATTCGAAACTAAAAGTGATTGGTGTCGTTCCAATTTCCTTTCGCTCCATGAAGACACGCGCGCCGGCAAGCGGCCCGGCGAGGAGCTTGCTGACCAGAAAGGCGTCCTCGTTCGTCAGCCACGGCGTCACGATCACCGTTACCGCGGCGGCGTCCTCCACCGCCCGTAGCACCTCTGCGGCACGCGCGACCGCGATCGTCGCGGCGACGGTCGACCTGCGCCCGTCGGCGGCCTGGACGCTCGGACCCTCCAAGCGGTGCTCGAGGCGGTCCGCG
>JAJRYU010000608.1 GCA_024275615.1 Planctomycetota bacterium | reverse complement strand
CCGAAAACCGTACGATTTTCTGGTGGTCAGTTTTACTTTGTTGTTCAAACCCTCGACAATTCCGGACGACATGGTTCCTTTGGCCTCAAACCAGTTGAGAATCAGTTCGCGGTGATTGCGCAAAGTCTTGGCCACCGTCTTCATCGGCTCGATTTTGCTCCGCATCGTTCGAGTGCACCACTGATCCAAGAACTTGCCCGCCCAGGTCGGACTCACGTAGTCCCAAAACCGGTCGAAGTCCTCCTTGAGTAGATACGCTCGAACGCTACGAAGGTTGTACTTCAAGAGTTCCGCTAGCTTCACAGTCTGTTTGTCCGTCATATTTTCCGGCCGTTTCAAGAGACACCATCGCGAGTGCTTGAGGATCTCCTCATAGCCGTCGGCCTTCATCTGCCTGGCCTCGCCGGCGCGGACTTTGTCGATTGCCTTGTTCATCTTCTGTATGATGTGGAATCGGTCGAGCACGTTAATTGCCTGAGGCGCCTTCTTGGCAATCACCTTCAAGTATGCGTGCCACATATCGCTGCATACAAACTTCAGTTGAGCGCAACGGTCTTTTCCCAGCATCCGGAAGAATTGCAAAAACGTTTTGGCGGTTCGATTCTGGCCAATCCAGAGAAGCCGTTTGCAGCCGGAGTCGATCTGGTAAACTAAGGTCAGGTATTTGTGCCCCTTATGCCATTGCGTTTCATCGACACCAATCGCCTCAATGCCTTCGAGGTCTCGGTGCTCCAATCCCCACGATACCGCATGTTTCACCGACCGAAACACGTTTTGCCATGTTGTGCCAAAGGCCTTGGCGACCCCTTTCCACGATAACTCTTTCGCCCAACTCGCCAAGAACCAACGGTACGTCGTCGTCAGGCTATTCTTGCCATCCCCCCAGGGGACGCGTTCGATTTTCACACCACACGTCTTGCAGTCCACACGCCGCATGGTGTATACAAAAAAAGTCGCTATTCCCCACATCGGCACGAACTCAAATCGCCTTTCGTCCTGGTGGTCGTAGCACGATCCCGGTCGGCCACACCCCGAGCAGATCGGCTTGCTGTTGGCTCTCGGCCGGATCGGGATATCGATCGTAGGCTTGGTTATTGATTCGGCCCACACGGGGGTTCCATAAACAAAGGACTTGTGCCGCTCGACGTAATTGAGGATAGTTTTAAGTTGCATCCTGTGGTGACTCCGGGTTGATGATTTCTTCACAAAACCATCTTTACCGAAAGTCCCGCAGGATGCACTACTTTCAGACCATTTTTCCTTCGCTATACTGGTAATGCCTGGTCGGAGGATAGGGCCCTGCTGAGGAGCAACCCGAGCGCCGTGCCAGGTCCAGAAGCGAAGCTGGGCGGTGTAATGCCGCCCGGCTTCCACCTTCTTCGGCTTATCCTCTAACTTCGCTTTTGGCACAATGCGATAAACCTCGGGGGTTTGGGGGCTGGCCCCCATTCCAATAAATACTGCCTTTAGTCCTCATTTCGTCCGAATTCACCCACAGATTCTGGCGAAGACCCAAATAGATGATGTGGCGTCCGGGTAGTGGCCTCGCGGCCGTGCCATGTTGGCGAACAGACCCCAATTCCTCCTTTCGACCCTCGGAGGTCCAAGATGGCAGCAGAGATCACGGTCAAGCTTTCGGAAGATCTGAAGCACTTCCTCGACGGTCAGGTCGATG
>JAJRYU010000607.1 GCA_024275615.1 Planctomycetota bacterium | reverse complement strand
CATCCACTCCCAGCGCTTTCAAAGCCTCGCCGTCGAGGTTGGCCGCGCCGACGAGGGAAGTGGGGTCGTTTCCTGTCCACCAGGTCGTCGATGTGCCACCTCGACAGGCATACTCCCATTGCGCCTCCGTTGGTAGCAAGAATCCCAGCCGATTCATGTACTTGGTCGCCAGGTCCCAACTCACATGGTTGATTGGCAAGGCACCTTGATGATGGAACATCTCTTCAGTGATGTCCTGGTAACCTGGCGGATGCCGGATCTCATCTCCGGTTCCCTTGGCCCACTGAGCTGTTGTGAATTCATATTTTGCAATGAAAAAAGGCGCCAACGTCACTTGGCTTGGGGCGATCTCCCGATCCATCGCCAAGGGAGTGACAAAGGGACCTTCCTCGCCATCAAATTGAGGCTTTCGGGCGCCAATAATCGAGGTGCCACCTGGCAACAAGACCAAAATAACAGCAAAGCCGGGCTCGAGCTTGAGCGCACCATCCGGTTCTCTCGTGGGAATAGACCCGGTCAGGACATCAGCAAATTCCCAAAGCCCACTCTTGGGATCCTTGCCGACCGGAATCAATCCAAGCTGCGGTTCAATGATAAGCCCGCCGTAGAGGGGAGATTCGCTGGCATCACTGATGCTCTGAAGCGCTTTTTCCCATGCGTTCTTGCCCTTGACCAAACTGTCATTGTGAATTCGCAAGCTCTGCTCCTTGAGCAGCAACATCGACTCTCGGGGAAGCAGAGGATCATCCGTGATTTTGAGGCGTTCAATATTCCGGATGAGCGCTGCGAGATTGCTATGGCGCCACTCAGACTCGGTGTCATCGAAGACAAACTCGAATTCGGCGAGCGCCATGTTCCTTGCCTTGTCGATAAGACGAGTCAGGGCATTTTCAAGAAGGCCATACATGTCTCGTGTCTTGCTTGGTAGCTCACCATGCAAGGCGTCGCGAATCTGTTCGCGACGGGACTCGTATTGTTTGAGATTCTTGATCAACGGCAGGTGCGTCTTCTTCCTGACATCATCCAGCACCATAGCATGGGAACTCGTTTCCAATGCGCGAATGGTCGCTTGATATTGCGGTTCCTTGGCAATAAGAGCATCAACATCGGCCAACCAGGCATCGATGGCGGGAACCCGATCTGGGTGAGGCGGAAAGAACCTCTCCAGTCCTTCGACGTAGAGTCGATAGCGACTGCTATCGGAAAGCATCTGATAGCCGGCAAGATTCCTCTCGGCCTCTTTCGTCTTCTGATCTGCAAGCCATGTTGCTTCTTCAGCACGCCTACGATCGGCATCGCTTTGACGCCACAGGGAAGTTGTCCATGCCAATCCGAAGCTCAGGATCAGGAATACAGCCACCAATAGGGCAGCCACGGCCGGGTTCCTTTGTCCCCATCGGCTCAACTTTAGCATCCAACTCGCCGGTCTAGCGTGAATCGGCAGTCGCTGAACCAATCGATCCAAGTCATCCGCGAGGGCACCAGCGCTTTGGTAGCGGCGATTCATGTCGATGTCCATGCTCGTCTTCAAGATCACATCAAGATCTTGGCTGATGCCGGGACAAAGACTGGAGGCCAAGGGAGCGCGGCCCTCGACAATGCGATGATACAAGGCTTGCCTTGTGGCGGCGTGAAACGGCCGCATCGTCGTCACACATTCGAAAAGCGTGACTCCAAGAGCGTAGACGTCCGTACGACGATCAACGCGCTGTATTTCACCAGAAATCTGTTCGGCTGACATGTACGCCGGTGTACCAATAACATCACCAGTCTGAGTCAAACCTGGAGCATCCTCATCTTCAACGTGGGCGATGCCGAAATCGAGAATGATTGGACGGCCGTCCTTGCCGATCATGATGTTACCGGGCTTGATGTCACGATGTACCAAGTTGTTTTCATGGGCGGTGTGTAGGGATCTGGCAACGTCGCGAATCAAGGCGACATAGTGATCGACCCGGGCGCGCACAACTGAGAATGTGTTTGGGCCACTGCCCGTTGTCGCGATCGTTTTGGGCTCCGAGTCCTTTTCCGGCGACGTGCTCCTCTTTGCTAACTCCAAGCGTTCATTCTTGATGATCTGTGACAGCGACTGCCCTTCGACATACTGCATGGCAATGTAAGGCACGCCTTCGATTGTTCCGGTTTCAAAAACGGTGCAAATGCCAGGATCATTGAGGCCAGAAACCGCCTCGGCTTCACGCTTGAATCGCATGAGATTTTTTTGCGACTTGACAGCAATGCTATTCAGAACCTTGAGCGCCACGCGTCTCCCGAGTCGTTCATCCTTGGCGAGCAGAACGAGCCCTTGTCCGCCCCGCCCCAACTCGCCGAGGATGCGATAGTGCCCCAAAGTCTCACCAATGAGTCCATCCGCATTTCCACCCAGTCCTCGTGTTACGCCGGCATCATCAAGAAAGCTCGTGTCGCCCGGGACTAAAGTTGACTCTTCTGCCAAGGCTGCATGGGCCCGGGCGATATCGGCGTCTGCACCGGGAAAAAGCGCCTGATATTCTTCAAGATCCCGACTACGCCCGGCTTCCTGGTCGGCGCGAAACTTCTCGATGAAGGACTGGACAGGGCTGCGATTTGACATGGCTACTGCAAACTCTCCGATTGACAAGATGCACAATGCGATCCCAATCTATGGAATCATCGACATATTGCCGTAAATGAGTTGAGCCGTGGCGAGGCTAAATGGTTGTCTTGCCAACACTTTGCATTTCTCCCTTTGCCCGAAGAACATATTCGTGAAAAGAAGATTGTGCTACCCCGTTTTGAGCGTTTATCCTGTTTCACGCGACCGATTCCTAGCACCGATCATCTACAGAAATTGTCCCGACTGTGTTCATGTTCCTCAAAGAATTACTTTGCATATTGGTGTCCGTTTGCTTTCTCCAGTCGTTCTGCGCTGGGCAAGTCACGCGGCAAGCTCCGACTGCGGCATATCCCTCGATCCAAAGCGCTGTCCTCGCATCTTCAAGCGGCGACATCATCGAGGTGCTCCCGGGGAATTGGACCCTCTTCATCCCCATTGACTTCTTCAACAAGAACCTCATTCTCCGCTCAACTGCCGGAGCCGCCCAAACAACTCTATCGGGAACGGGCAACAAGCTCATTGTCGCCGGAGGCCAGGACTCGACATCGGTTATCGACGGCATCACCTTCACGGGATCAGTCGGCCCGGCATTTGGTGGCGCCTTTGTCCTGGCCGCGTCGTCGCCAACCTTCAAGAATTGCAAGTTCGTCAACAACGTCAGGCTCGACGGAAGTGATGCGCACGGCGCCGCTGGCGCCTTGTACTTCTCCAACTCCGTGTTCATCAACTGTTTCTTCGATGGCAACAAGGCTGGCAAGGGCCCTGTCGAAACCGTTGGCAATTTCTATACAAACTTCGGCGGATTTGGCGGCGCCCTGTTTATCGCCAACTCAAACATCTCCTTCACGGACTGTGGCTTTATCAACAACGAAGCCGGGGCTGGTGGACAAGGATCTCCTGAGGTCAGTCCCGTTCTTGCTGGGCCTGGGGGATTCGGGGGCGACGGTGGAGCCATTTATGCTGAGAATTCAAACCTCGATTTTTTGCGGTGCGCCTTCGCAAACAATTTCTCAGGAGATGGCGGCGAGGGCGGCCTCGATAGCACTGGGGTGATTGCCGGGGCCAATGGCCCGGCGGGACAAGGAGGCGCAATTCGTACTTTCGGGGTACTACTCAATTTCGATGAATGCCTGTTTTCGGGTAACCGCACCGGACTTGTTCCAGCGCCAGGTGGCGGTAGCGTCGTAGGCGGTCGTGGAGGTGCGATTTCTACAGGCTCAGGAGCCACAGCGATTCGCAAGGTAAGTTTTGTCGGCAACCAAGCAGAAGAAGGAGGCGCTTTGAATCTCGACTTCATCGCCGGCCCAACGACAATCCACGAGTCCACATTTGCCGCCAATAGCGCTCGAGGAAACGGCGGGGCGATCATTCAACGCAATGGCATGCATCTTGACTCTGCGAACAATATTTTCGCGGGCAACTCAGCGTTCTTGGGGTCTGTAATCGCTGTCGACGCCACGGTCCTACCGGCTATCGACGTCTTTAATTCCATCGCCTATTTCAACTTCGGTCCGGCTTTTGAGGCATCAAGTGGGTTTACCCAGAACCAGACGTTCAACGTTTTGAACTCCGACGTTGAAGGGGGATTCCCTGGGGCAGGCAACATCGACGCCGACCCCTTGTGGGCGAGTCCATTTTCCCTCAACTTCCATCTTTTGCCCAATTCGCCTTGCATCGACCAAGGTGACTCTACGTTGACCACGTCTGTTCAGGACTTTGAATTGGAACCTCGCGTTGTCGGCTCCGCCATTGACATGGGAGCCGACGAGTTTTACGGGCTTAGCGCAAACGCCGATGGAACCGTTTTCGATGGCAATGGCATGCTGGAAGATACGGTCACCATAAATGGTGGCACTGGGACCCCAGGCCGCATCTTCCACACATCACCGACACAGGGTTTCTTTCTCAACATTCTTAACCCTTCTCTCAACGCCTCTCCCGCTCAATTCATCATCTACGGCACGCTCGGCATCCCTTCCCCAGCTGACGGTTTTCCCCTGCTTTTTGCTGGCGGGTCCATGGCCTTCACACCCTTTGATGCTGACCCCACCAATCCCAGCCTCTTCATCCTCGCCGACAATATTGCTCAAAACCCAGTGGCGATTGTGCCAGCAACTCTAGCACCTTGGAGCTTGGTCGTACCGCCATTGGGGATGCCTGTCACCTTTACTCTTCAAGGTGCCATTCAAGGATCTCAAGGGACCTTCCGAATAACCAACGCTATCGTGGTCATCGCCGAATAAAATACCAGTCGCCCTTGCCTCCACCGCCACGCGTATCATGATGGAGTATGAGTTCAAAAATCACAACAAACTCGCCATACTCTGCGTACGTGTCAGCCGCCAAAAAAGCCGCCTCTATCGCATCACGAATCGCCAAGGAGGGTCGCAAATCCGACCTCTCCATCACGACAAAGAGTATCGGGGACTACGTATCAGAAATCGACCTCAGGATCGACAAAGAGATTTCCCTTCTCCTCAAGTCTGCTTTTCCTGAACTCAAAATTGTCTCTGAAGAGTTGAGCCCAGATTTTGAGGCCTTACCCGAAGATTGCTGGATTGTTGACCCGCTTGACGGCACTAACTCATATTTGGCGAATGCGCGACTGGAATTGGTGAGCACGATGATCGCATTGCGGTTGGGCGGCAAGACCGTTTGCTCTTTGGTTCATTTTCCGTTCACTGAAGACACGTATGTTGCCGTCAAAGGCGAAGGGGCCTTTCGCAATGGCGAGACCGTCTCCATGCCGAAAGGAGAGTCGCTTTTGAGTGACTCATGGGTGGCCATGAATCATTACGGCGACCAGACCTTGGAGACCGACTTTTTCACCGCCATGCGGGATGGATTGCGGTCAAGAACGGGTGCATTCATGATCACCATTGATCCTCCGGGATCGGGTTTGGCCCTAGGCCTTACGGATAGCAGGAATACGCTCCGCGCTGTCGTTCACGACAACAACCCAACCAAGAGGAAGCAAGAGGTGTGGGATGTCATCCCCATCCAACTGATCATTGAAGAAGCTGGCGGCGTTTATCTCAATGACGCGCTTGAACCCTACGACCCGCAGTCTGTCCGACCTATCATTATCGCCTCGTCAATGAAGTTGGCCCGAGACATCTTGCGCGCCGGTTCGATGCTAGATTGATCTGCTTCGGCCCTAACCCGCAAGACTTGAATAGGCGAATCCATGTCACCTCAGGCGCTTGGGCCACCAAGCGGCATGGCGAGGTTCATGCATTTGCCAATAGGGTATGCGGTCAACCTTGGCAAGTGTGTATTCAGTACCCAAGCTGCTTGCGTAGCGAATCAAAGTACGAGTTGCACTTTCTTCGAATTGGAAGGTCATCGTTTCAGTGCCATAGCTGAGCACGAATTCGGTTGTCGTAAAGGAACCAGCGGCGGTCTTTACTTTGACTCCGGATGTCCTCGTGATATCGAATTCAGTGATGTCCAAGCGAGGCAGCCGACCCGCTAGCAAAGACGGAAACAGAGGGATCTTCTTGGGCAAAGGCCCCTCAACAAGCCCGCGTAAGTAGAGCGGGAGTGCATCTTCCGGAATGGCGTCCTTGGGCCAGGCCAGATCTTGATTCCCTTGGTTGCCCCAATACGATCTTGTCGACAGTGTTCCCTTGGTCATCATGGTTGTGGTTTGTCCACAAGCTTCCAAACTCGCGGTGGCGTACTTCCGCAAGGTGCCATCGTCCCGCCGCACGAAGACACTCACCATTTGTTCATAGGTGTAGACACCCGTGTGCACGTCGCGAATCATGTTGAGCTTCAAGACATCGAAATCGCCCTGCTCAGGATCCTCGGATTTCACGTCCTTTTTGGCTTGCCAAGGTTCTTTCACGATGAGCATGCAAACTCGACCGGGGTTGAGATGATCATAGCGCTGCCACTTGACCTCATAAACAGCATACTCTGCGTTGCCGTCGTCCCAGATTTTTTCCTGCATCCAAGTCGATGGGAATACGGCCGCCACTTCGTCCGTCGGCACAACCGGTGCGGGCGCGAACGCAACGAGCAAAATGACAACAGCGATGATGACGATGGCGGTGATGCCAATTTTCGGAAAGTCTGTCATGGTCAGTCTCGAATCAAGAACTCCAAGAGATGGGACGCATCACGTTATACATTTCAACGCTCGGGATAAACGGAACTTCGCCTGACACAGGGCCTCTGCGACAGAAGACCGCGGTCGAACCAGCACATTTGCAGTACCAACTCGCTTTGCACCTGAGATTTTTGTTCGAGTCCAGCAACTCTCGCGACCGATACGAAAACCATGAAGTCTCCAAGCGCGCAAAAGAGACCGTACGTCGGCATTCATTTCCAATGCTGCAACGCCTATGGCCGCATCTATAAGACCGCCAAAGGCGACGCCTACGCCGGGCATTGTCCGCGCTGCGCTCGGCCCATTCGGCTTCGAGTCGGTGCAGGCGGCAGCAACCAGCGCTTTTTTCGGGCAAAATGACTCAAAGCTAAGAACATACCCCCTTGTTGGCTTAAGCGACGAGGTGTTGCAAAAAACAGCGACAGTCCGTTTCGCACCCTGTTGCCGAATTCCACACCACCGCACCTAAAAGCATATCCGCACGTCACTTACATCACACCCAGAACTTCCCTGCCATTTGGCACGGCCCTTGTACACGTGTTTGTGGGCACAAGGACCCAACTCAAGCAGGGATAGAACCGATGTTCGCGAAAAACTTTCTCGGTGAAGATGGAAAAAAGGGACCTCGAGCTCTTTGGCTAACAGGTGCCCTCTTCATGGCGTTTTGCGCTTTCTTGGCAGCTGGATTCGTCGATGACGACCAAGCAGAGGCCAAGCAGCCAGCCCCGGCGACCAAGGAATTGACACCCAAAACCGTGGCCAACATAGCGGGCTCACTGGACACTACAACACCTGAAGACACGCCCAAGAAGTCGTGGCGAACCACCAAGCGTATTGCCAAGGCTCCCCAGGGCCCCGGCGTTGGCAGCGTTTGGAAGACCATTGGCGCCCTTGTCCTTGTCCTCATCTTGGTGTTCGTCGGTGCCGCCTTCGGCACAAGGATTCTCAAGAAAGTGAGAATGCGGCCCCAAGGGAGCAAGGTTCTTGAGCTTGTTGACGTCATTCCACTAGGTCCTAAGAAGCAAGTGTTCGTCATCAGCGCTTATGGTCGCCGTCTGGTTGTGGGCGCAACAGGTGATTCCATGAGTGTGCTCTCGGAATTCGGCGCGGACGAGATAGAAGCAACCGAATCTGGACGGCCCCTGGATTTTTCCGAAAAACTGAACACCAGCATGACACGCCGTCCATCCCAAAGACTGGCGTCATTGGAGATGGAAGCATGAAGATACCAAGGCTCATTGTGATTTCACTCTTCGGATTTCTGATGCTCGGCGCTCTTGCTCCTGACATCGGGGCTCAAGTGACGGATCCTGCGGACATCACATCCTCAGAAGATGCCGCCCAAGAAAGCGACGGCCCAAGCATCGAATCTCTCGCCGAAGGATTCGAAGTAGGCACATCGATGAAGATTGTCTTGGTGTTAACTGCGCTGGCAGCCCTACCAAGCATTCTCATGACGGTCACAGCATTCACACGCATCATCATCGTCCTTTCCTTTGTTCGCAAGGCCCTTTCGATTCAAGATCTACCGCCCAATCAAATCGTCATTGGCATGGCCCTATTCCTATCTGTGGCGGTCATGCATCCAGTCTTTGAGAAGATCTACGACACGGCCGTTTCGCCCTACATGGAAGAGACAATTTCTTTGGGAGAGGCAGCAGACAACGCCCACGATGTCATGCACGGTTTCCTTCTTCAGCATGCCCGGGAGGACGAAATTCAGCTCTTCTTGGATGTGACTCAGTCCGAAGAACCGGAAAAAGCCGAAGATGTCCCAATCACTGTCTTGATTCCAGCGTTCACGCTCAGTGAGATCAAGATTGCTTTTAAGATGGGATTCCTGGTGTATATCCCCTTCCTCATCGTCGACATGGTTGTCGCCAGTTTGCTGCTCGCCATGGGCATGATGATGTTGCCGCCGGTGATCATTTCAACTCCGTTCAAGATACTTCTTTTCATCATGGTCGATGGCTGGTCATTAGTGATCGGCTCGCTGATGGAAAGCTTCCAAGTTTCTGGGTGAGCCAAAGGAAAAAACATGGATGCAAGTTACGTCGTCATTCTAGCAAGAGAAGCTTTCATGACCGCTATTTGGGTCGCCGGACCAGCCATGCTTGTCGGTATGGCAATCGGCATCCTGATGGCCATTTTTCAGGCGGTCACGAGTGTGCAAGAACAAACTCTCACGATGATCCCCAAGATCATTGCTGTGGGCCTCACCATCGTCTTCATGATGCCTCACATCCTGAAGACACTCGGGTCGTTTACCTCCGATGTCTTTCGGGCGTTGGTCGACGCCGCGCTGTGAAAGGGTAGTCCTTGGAATTCTTAGAAGAGAACGTTCGTTTCATGGTCTTGCATTGGGTTCGCTGCCTCGCGTTAGTCGGCCCACTGCCTGTCTTTGGTCAAGGGGGAACGTCCCGGGCATCACGTATCGCCTTGGGGGTCATTCTCGGGACCATTCTCTCGCTCACTTCTGACATCAACACTTTCGATGATCCCGGAGCTTCCCTTTTCTTGGCGATCCTGGTCGTCAAAGAAGCACTCCTCGGGCTCATCCTTGGCTTTATCGCCTCCATTTCTTTCGCAACCATGCGCGTCTGCGGGCACATCATCGGCGAAGAAATGGGATTCAATATGGCCAGTATTCAAGACCCCATCACTGGCGTGAATTCCCAATTGATCGCACAGTTCTTCGAGACTATCGGCATGATGATCTTCTTCCTTTCATACGGACATCATGTGCTCATCAAGGCTCTGGCAAAATCGTTCGAGATCTACCCGGTTGGGCAATTCAACGTCGATCAGGAACTACTTGGCGCCATCGTTCTTTTCTCATCGGGGATTTTTGCCACGGCGCTTCAAATCGCGGCGCCAGTTTTTGTCGCTCTTTTCGCCATGGCCATTGCACTGGCCATCGTGGCGCGAGTCGCACCCCAACTCCAGGTCATGCAGTTTGCCTTTCCCGCAAAAATTCTTACGGGCCTTGTACTCATCGTCTCTTCGCTTCATGTCATGGCGCCATCGATGGAACTGGTCTACGACAACATGGAGGTATTTCTGTTCGAAATGTTCGAACGGTCATAAGGATCCAAAATGTCCGATAGTGCACAGGAAAAAACAGAACAGGCGACCCCGAAACGGCAACAAGAAGGTGCCAAGAAGGGTCAAATTGCCTATTCAAAAGAGCTCACGGGGGCCGTGCTTTTCCTTTGCGGTATTGCCACGCTCAAAGGCATCGGCGACACAATCTTCGTCAGGCTTTTCGACCGTGTCGTCACTAACTATAAACTTCCTGTCGACTCCTTCAGCACTCAAGATCCAGGCAAATACTTGAGCAGCTTGGGAAGCGATCTTCTCGACATGGTTGGGCCTGTTTTTGCCTTGGCTTTTGCGGTCACGTTGATTCCCGGGCTCATGCAAACAAAGCTCGTTCTCAGTACTGGCAAGCTGAAGCCTGAGTTTGGCAAACTAAATCCGATAAAAGGTGTCAAGAAACTATTCTCCCTCAATAGCGTTGTCACCACGTTTCAGAGCATCATCAAGATGGCTCTTGTTGCCACGGTGGTTTGGATCACGATTGCAGGCGCGATGCCAACAATTCTGGGCCTCTCTGATGCGCCTTTGTCTTACACCGTAGAAGTCATCGTCGAACTTATCTTCTTGATGGGGTTTCGGGTCGCTTCTGGACTCGTGCTCGTCGGCATCATCGACCTGTTCTATCGCATTTGGAAACACAAGAAGGACATGATGATGTCCAAGGAAGACGTCAAGGAAGAGCGTAAGAAGTCTGAGGGTGATCCGAAAATCAAAGCCAAGATCAAAAAAATCCAATTGAACTTGGCCATGCAACGCATGCAGCAAGATGTAAAGACGGCCGACGTTGTCATTCGAAATCCAACGCATTTCGCGGTGGCTCTAAAATATGATCGTGAATCGGGATCCTCTCCTAAGGTTGTCGCCAAGGGCAGAGGGCATGTGGCTTTGAGGATCATCGAGATTGCCCAGGATGCCGGGGTTGAGGTGGTTGAGAACCGGCCGCTGGCGCGAGAACTCCATCGTAGTGTTGAGGTCGGCGATTTCATTCCAGAGCGACTATTCAAGGCCGTCGCCGCGGTTCTGGCCTTCATTTTTCGCAAGCAGAACAAGAAACAACAATCACAAGCATTCTGAGTTTGATGCACTTTAGGTGAGACTTATGGCTGACGTAGAAAACGAAAAGGGCGGACTAAAGGGCGAGGTGGCCTTAGGACTAGGTGTCATGGCGATGATCTTCGTCTTGATCGTGCCTTTGCCGCCCCTTGTCCTCGACATCTTTATCGCCATGAACATCGCGTTCGCGACCCTTGTTCTCCTCATCACACTAAGCGCGAGGGAATCGCTGGAGCTTTCGAGTTACCCAACTCTCCTTCTGTTGACGACTCTATTTCGCTTGGCCTTGAACGTCGCGTCGACGCGGCTGATTCTCCTCAAAGGTCAAGCCGGCAGCGTGATTCAGGCGTTTGGTGATTTCGTGGTCGGCGGCGATTTGGTCGTAGGAGCGGTCATCTTCGCCATTTTGGTCATCATTCAGTTCGTTGTCATTACCAAAGGTTCAAACCGAATTGGCGAGGTGGCTGCACGTTTCACCTTGGATGCCATGCCCGGTAAGCAAATGGCTATCGACGCCGACTTGAACTCCGGCATGATTGACGAAACTCAGGCACGAGAACGCCGCGAAAAGATATCTGAAGAAGCAGAATTCTACGGCGCCATGGATGGCGCGGGCAAGTTCGTCCGAGGTGATGCTGTGGCTGGCCTCATCATCACGCTCATCAATGTCCTTGGCGGCGTCATCATCGGTGTTTCTCAGGACATGCTCGTTGTTGATGCACTCAAGAAATACAGCATCCTTACGATTGGTGATGGTTTGGTGAGCCAAACACCGGCTCTGATCATCGCGATTGCCGCTGGTCTGTTGGTCACCAAAACGTCGGGCAAAAAGGACATGGCCGCGGAATTTGGCACCCAGCTATTCGGCAATACCCGGGCCTTAGGCATAGGCGCATTCGTTGTCGCCATGATGTGCCTCATCCCTGGCTTCCCCAAGCTGCCATTTCTGGCCATCGCCGTCGGCATGCTGGTGGCACGCTCAAAAGTTGTCAGACAACAAGAGCGCGATGCTGCAGAGCCAGATACAAGCTTGATGGAATCAGATCCTGAAGAGGATGGTCCGGAGTTGACACCGGAGCTTCTAGGACGTTTGCTTCACGTTGATCGCATGGGAATTGAGATCGGCTATCGTTTGATCCAGATCGTTGATGCCGACAAGAAGGGCGGCCTGTTGGACCACATCAGCATGGTTCGAAAACAGTTTGCCAAGGACTTGGGAATTATCATTCCGCCAATCCGCCTGCGCGACAACCTGTCCATGGATGCGAATGAATACCGCATTCTCTTGAGCGGCCAAGAAGTCGCTCGGGGCATGCTCTATCCCAATCATCACTTGGCCATGAATCCAGGAACCGTATCCGAAGAGATTGAAGGGGTGAGAGGAGTCGATCCAACGTTCGGCATGCCTGCGGTGTGGGTGAGAGACGAAAAGAAGACCGAAGCAGAAATGCTGGGCTACACGGTGGTGGATGCCATCAGTGTCATGGTCACGCACCTAACCGAGACCATTAGAGAACACTCATTTGAGATTCTCACTCGCGAAGACGTCCAGGCTTTGATCGATCGAATCAAAGAAGATGCCCCAACTGTGGTAGCTGAACTCGTCCCTGATGTCCTTGGTTTGGGTGAGATCCAGGGAGTGCTGCAGAATCTCCTGAAGGAGAGGGTGCCGATTCGAAACTTGCCTGTCATTCTGGAAGTTCTGGCGGACAACGGCAAGAAAGTCAAAGACGTTGAACAGCTCACGGAATTCGTCCGGCAAAGGCTCGGTCGCCTCCTGTGCGAAATGCATGGAGGCAAAGAAGGCGAAATCGCCTGCATCGTGGTCGATCCTCAATTGGAAAGTGCCATCGAACAGGAACTCATCGGTCAGACAACAGGGACGATGTCCGCCGTGGTCTTGCAAAAGATCCAGGAAAGTGCCGCAGAATGCTACACCGAAGCCATCCAGAGTGGGCGGGAAGCCGTCATTCTCACCAGATTGAGCGTGCGCCGCTATATCTCAGACATGCTGGCAGGGATGAAGCCTCGCATTCCAGTCCTCTCGTTCAATGAAATCAGCGGGGCCAGGAAAGTCGAACCTGTTGGGCAAATCTCAATAACACCCAGTGAAGATCCAGCAGCGCTTGAGTTAAGTGCATGAAAATGCCGATAGATTATGCAGAGAGAACCCTTCGAAACGAGGGAAACGAGAGTGAGTGAAGAGCAAGAAGAACTGAATTTGACCGACGAAGCCAAGGCGGAGGCCGCTCGCCCCGCCAAGAAGAAGGTCTCGGCACCTCGCACTTTGGGGCGAATCGCCGGCGCCGGGGTTGCGATACCCACGGCCGCGATTGTCTTCTGTGTCGCAGCTTTGGCTGGGGTTCCTGCTACCACAGCAGTCACGCGAAGTGTGGTGACTGCCACGTTCATGTGGATTGTTGTCGGCATCACTATTCGACTACTTTTTACTTTTGTCATCCGAGATTGGCGTCAAAAACTAACGGCTACAGTTCCAGTAGAAAAGGAGCTGCCGCATGAGTGATGCCGTGCAAGTCTACGCGCGTCGTGCCATCACGGACGAAGACCGCAATAAACTCGTCGAGGACTATTTGCCTCTAGTGAGGCATGTTCTTGGCCGCCTACCTCTCACTCTCCCTGCTTTCATGGATCAAGAAGATCTTTTTGAAGTTGGTGTTCTTGGCCTCATGAACGCTGCGCGCACTTACGACGCGAGCAAGGGTGCTCAATTCAAGACTCACGCCTACGTCAACGTCCGCGGTGCCATCCTCGACGAATTACGTAAGTACGACATGACTCCTCGCTCCAGACGCGATCGAGTCAAGTTCTTCAAGAAAACTGAGATTGAACTGGAAGAACAACTTGGCCGATCAGCGACGCCGGAAGAAATCGCATCGGCCATGGGACTCAAGATCGAACAAGTTGACGATATCCTTGTCAACATGCAGGGAGCATCACTTTTGTCCTTGGATGAAGGTGCTGGTGGCGAAGAGGGTGTCCGACTTGGTGATGCAATCGCCAGCCCCCATTCACCAAATCCCGCGGACGTCGCCGAATCAGCGGAACTCAAGGGTAAGATCGCCGATCTCATTTACGATTTGCCTGAAAATGAACGACGGGTCATTGTCCTCTACTATGCCGAAGGGCTACTTATGAAAGAAATTGGCGAAGTGCTCGAAGTATCCGAGAGTCGGATCAGCCAGATACACAGCCGTGCGATTTATCGCTTGAACAAGGCTCTTACATCCCGCCCTAAAGCAGAGATTTCCTCATGAGTAGCCGTGTGTCGAACATCATCAAAGCAGCCAATATCGGCGTTTCCACTGGGCGGTCCGTGAGTACGGGGGGAACTCAAGCTGGAGCGAAGATCCAGCATCAGAGCCAAGACTCGGCGACGATCAACCTTCACAAAAATGGCGAGATCATTGAGGCCATCGAGATCACCTGCAGTTGCGGCCAAACAACATTTATCGAGTGCGTTTACCAAGATCAGGAGTCTGCTTCGTGAGAACCACCATCAAGACATCTGTTTCGACCCTACTTGCATTAGGCGTGTTCCTTTTGGGCGGTTGCCAGACAGTCCAAAAAGACCTGGCACAAGAAATGGTCGGGAACGGAAAACCCCGCCGTGAAGTCACCAAGGAAAATGACTCCGGCGTTCAAGTTCCAGATTTGGACCAGCGCAAAGAAGACACCCAGTATCTCAGCAAGATTGATCGCCTTAAGAACGAGGTCTTTGATTTGAGGGCGAGGCTGAAGAAAGCTGAATCGGAGCGCGATGCCGCGGTCAGCATGAGCAGAGCCGCGCAACTAAATCAATCGGTCCTCACTCAGACTATCAGTGATTACGAGGGCACTCTCGCCAGTGCCACCGACCGTGAAGGCAAACTCAAGGAGCGCTTGCTGCGATCGGAACTTGAATCGGTACGCTTCCAGCAAATGTTGGCCGACATGAAAATTCAACAACTTACCAAAGGGGCTGGCAAGTGAAGATCGCCCTTGTTGCCTTCCTTTTTGGCCTGTCGCTGACGTCCTGCGCGTTTCTTGAAAAAGGTACGCCACCTCCAGAGCCAGGCGCGTTTCCCTATCACGCCGAATCGGAACCCGTCGGCGGGCTGAGGCGCATTGTCATGATGCCGCTGCGATCAGAGGTTCCCGGACGACCCAATGCTGGCAGCATCGAGACCAGCCTGCAAAGAGCATTGAGCTCGAAGAACAACTTCGAATTGCTGCCCGTCCACCAAAGCGACTTAGCCGACACAGACCTTGATACAACTCGCAAAATCGGAACGTTCAAGACCGAAGACTTGATCGTCCTAAGTCGCCGCTTCGGTGCCGACGGCGTTATTTATGGCGTGGTGACTCACTTCCAGGCCTACCCCCAAGTGATTATTGGTCTGCGACTAACACTCCTGGATTGCCGAACTGGCCGAGTGCCCTGGGCCACTGACGTAGTCCTGGACGCCTCGACGAGGATCATCCAGCAGGACGTTCATAACTATTATGACACTCAGAAATGGGAAAAAGACTCCCTGCTTGATCACGAGAAAGTGCTCATTTCGCCACGTTTGTTTGGTGATTACGCTTCGGCGCGAATCGCCTCGACTTTGGCGGCCGCATTGCGGGTTCGTCCTGTTTCCAGCAAGTAATCCCTAACATATTGTCTGCAAATGACTTGTGCTCGCTCATTCGATTTCGCCGTGGATGATCGCACGAGGAAATTTGCGGCTTTACCTTTGTCTTGAACAGACATCCTGCCCTCCCTATCATCCGCACACTAATTCTTGTTTTTTCTGTGTGCGTCCGGTGAAGGATCAATAAATGTCCTTGGCCCGCGATTAAGCAAAACAGCAGAGACCAACGCCAGGCAGGCATTCGAGGACCAAGGGATGTTCGGACACGGATTCGCGGTTTTTACCGACAGTCTTCTCAAGGGAGCTGTCGCAGCTCCAGAAGATACGGGGTGGTTCAAGCCACTTGTTCTCGGCCTCTACGCTGCCACACTTTTCTTGCTGTGGCTTTTCGGCGTGCACCGCTATTTCATCATGTGGTTTTATTCTTCCAACAAGAAGAACGCGCCAACTCCAAAGCGAATCTTCTCGGACGATGAACTTCCTGTCGTGACGGTCCAGCTGGCAGTCTTCAATGAGATGTACGTCGTCAATCGCATCATTGATGCGGTTTGCAAGATGGACTACCCCAAGGACCGTCTTGAGATTCAAGTCCTCGATGACTCGACGGACGAAACCGTCGCCATCAGTCGCCAAGCTGCCGCCCGCTGGCGCGAGGAAGGTTTCGATATTGAAGTCATCCACCGCACAGACCGTAGCGGTTACAAAGCCGGTGCTCTTGAAAACGGTCTCAAGACCGCGCGGGGCGAGATCATCTGCATGTTTGATGCCGATTTTGTACCCACGGTCGACTTCTTGCGACGCCAAGTCCACCATTATTCAGACCCAGAAGTTGGTTTCGTTCAAGCTCGCTGGGCTCATATCAACGAAAACCACTCCCTGTTGACGAAGCTTCAGGCCCTCTATCTCAACGGCCACTTTGTGTTGGAACACACCGGCCGCCAGCGGTCAGGGCGCTTCTTCAGTTTCTCCGGCACAGCAGGAACTTGGCGACGAGCCTGCATCGACAAGTCCGGCGGTTGGTCCCATCGAACTTTGGTCGAAGACCTGGATCTTTCTTACCGGGCGCAGCTGTCCGGTTGGCGGGGCATCTACTTGGTTGACCAAGGCGTGCCTGCTGAATTGCCCGTCGACATGAATGGCTACAAGAGCCAACAGCACCGTTGGGCCAAGGGCTTCATTCAAGCCATGCTCCACATGCTCGTGCCGATTTGGAAGAGCAAGCAGCCGCTCAAGGTTAAGGTGGAATGCACCTTCCATTTGACCAATAACATCACTTATCTCTTCATGATTGCCCTTTCGGTTCTGATGCTGCCAGCTTTGCACTATCGCTGCCAACTGCTCACTGGGATCTGGGCGACAATTTTTGATGTCAGTCTTTTCGTTGGCGCCACTGTGAGCATCTTGAGTTTCTACGCTTACGCCGAACGGCAAATCGACGCCAAGTGGTACAAAAAGGCCCTTTACATGCCGCTCCTGATGGGACTCGGCATCGGTATGTGCTTGAATCAAGCCAAGGCTGTTATTGAAGCCTTGCGAGGACAAGAAAGCCCTTTCGTTCGGACGCCGAAATACCAAGTCGACGCCAATGAAAAAGGGGAAGGCTGGAAGAAGAAACGCTATTCAGCCACGAAGACAATGCTACCCGCTCTTGAGTTAGCTTTCTCAGTCTACTTCGCCTTTGTCACTCTCTATGCCTGTGTGAATAGCCTGTGGTTGGCCGTGCCATTCCTGGCGCTGTTCTCATGGGGCTACGGCTATGTCGGCTGGAAGTCCATCGAGTTCCAAACACTCACCGTTCCCAAACGCCCAACGGCGCCTGTTTTGGCCAAGTAGCAAGAGTCTGCAGATCTCAACGACCCTACAGAAAACGGGAGGCTCCTTCGAGCCTCCCGTTGTCACTTCAACGTAGATAAGCACCCTTGCGGGTGCCAGTCGGACTGTACTGATTAGATTCTGGGTGACTTACCCAAGCAGTCCGCCTCCTTCAGTGAGAAGGCCATCAGCAGCTTTGGCCGCAGCTTCGTGATTGTCCAATTGACCATTTGCGAGAAGCTCTTTGGCCCTTTTTACCGCAATGGTGCTGGTATCAGGCTCCTGGACAAGACGATCAATCAAGGAGCGAACTTTTCCGAGGCGACCGGAATTCTCAAAGAAATCCCGCTCGTCCACGGACTTGCTCGCCTTAGCTGAGGCACTTCCGCGACGCGAAGGTTCCGACCGCTCTCTGTGAGCTGCTCGGCTGATTTCCGCGCTGACATCTTTGATGTCCATTGGAAGCTCCTTAGTTACAGGGACTTACGTCCACAACACGGGTTTCCGACAAACCCTTCCATTCTATTTCCTCATTCTTTTAGGCAGATTCCGGTGGGGCTTTAGGCCAGAAAATGAGAAATCTGGCAAAAGCGGCCAGCAAAGGGATTTTGCTGTGCGAATGAGACGTTTCCGGTTTCAATAGCTCTTGTCACTCTTATAGGACTCAGCCAAAGAATCATGAGCTTTGATTCACGAGTCCTTGTCAACTTGCCAGCCCAAGACAATTCAGTATGACGTTGCAGGACGGAGATGCCATGTCTCGTATTTCGTTTAGCGCCTTCGCGCTCTTGCTGGGGATCGCATGCCTCGCGGTGCCCACATCTGCCCAGCTTGTCAATCCCAGCTTTGAAGCCAGTGCGATTGGGACACCCCAGGACTGGGTCTATGCCGCCAATGGCGGTGGATCATTCATTTCGAGCTTTGATCTATCGATGCCATCCGAAGGATCGAGGTTCGCCGTCATGACAGGCGGAAGCAATGGGCCAGCCACGCCCCATTCAAACCCTGGAGGATTTGGCACGGATGCAGTCGGCACCTCGACTGTGAGCCAGATCTTCACTTTCCCCAATTCCGCTGACACGACCCTTGAGTTTGACTGCATCTTGCTTGGCAATGACGGTGTCAATGCCGACTTCTTGGAAGTGAGCATCACCGACGGTAGCCAGACCCTCAATCTCGTCCACTTGGACACATT
>JAJRYU010000606.1 GCA_024275615.1 Planctomycetota bacterium | reverse complement strand
TTGTCGGATACTTGTTGTTGGCGTCCGGTCCAAAGGACACCGTCGTTGTGATCCAGGGTTCGCCGTAACCCAAGGGTGCTGGTCCGATCGCCCAAGCGCTGTCATTGAAATTTGGCAGACGCCAAGCTGTGCCGAGATCAGTGCCGCTGTCTTCGAACTTCCAAGATTGTGCCTGCAAGATCGGTAGATGAGTGGTCTGAATCGGAGTCACACCGTTTTTGGTAATGGAAAAGAAGTCGATGAGGAAGCCGTTACTGTCAACGTAACGTCCATCCAATTGATCGCCATCCACGTCCACAACCAACGAGCCCAATCGAGGCAAAGAAATCACACTCGTCGGATGGTTGAAGGTGCCGCCACTAATTTTGCCCGCGGCGCCGGCAACGACGTAGACGCAACCGTCAAAAGCTGGATTCGGATTGGCAGATTTCTGGTATCCCCCATCAAGCCCAACGCGACCTGCCGTAGTCGATACGGCGTGGACCGCAGGATTGTAGGTCGTCGAATCGCCGTAGTGGCCGGTCAAGAAGAAACTGCGCTCATAGGCATGGCTATGCCCTCCCAAAACCAGATCAACACCTTCGTTTTCCAGGATCGGCAAGAAGTTCTGCCGCATCTCCTTAAGACGCAATTCGGTGTCGGAATCGTGTGAACCCTTGCTATAGGGCGGGTGATGCCAATAGGCAATGGACCACGTCAAGGTATTTGCGGCCAAGTCCGCTTGAAGCCATGTTGCCATGGCTCCGTTGGTGGAACGGTCGCTGGTTTGAGAATCCAAAACAACAAAATGAATGTTGCCGTAATCGAAGGAATAGTAGGCTTCTGTCCCTGAAGCCAAACCACCAGCCTCAGCCACTTTCGGAAGTTCAAAAATGTCGAAGTAAGGGCCGCTTTCAGCTGTTGCATTGGCGCTCAGAGCATCATGATTACCGTAGGCTGGCCAAACGACTGTCTGCCTCAGGATGCTCTCATACATATTCTCAAACATGGCGAACTGATACTCTAAATCAGTTCCTTGGTTGTAGGCGTTGTCGCCGAGCATGACGATCAAATCCGTAGGCCTGCCGGCGGTAAAGCCCAAATAGGCGTCACGTACGTTCCTGGCGTTGGTGTTGGCAGTCCCAGAGTCGCCCAAGACCCAAATCCTTGTTGGTTTCGAAGACCCGGGTGCAGGCGATGTCGTAAAAAAGTGATCAGCATCGTCTCCCACAAGAACACCAAAACCCGTTGCAGCGATGGCATAGAAGACTTTGGAGTTCGCCACGAGACCAGAGACAAGAACAGCATGGTCAGTCTTCAATGCTGAATCCACGGCGGAGTTGAGCAAGGCACCAGGAGCAGATCCGAAGTTGACAATGCTATCCGCCGGGATGTCCGTCCGCCAACAAACAACAACGCTGTTGGGAGTACCTTTTTGCAAGTAGGGACCGCGAATGACAACAGGAGTCTGAGCCGACAAGGACTGGGTCACGGCAAGGACAATGAGGACAAGACTCATGACGCGCATGGTTCTATTCATTTCTTCATCTCTCGTCTGAGGCGCGCGATTTCACCGTCAATTCGTTGTTTCAAAGTGAACGTCGCGGGGCGACGTCTGACATTTCTGGGGAGACTGCCCAGTTGTTCTCTTGCCCTAATCCACGCCGCCAACGCCAGCGTTGGGTCCCCTGCTCGTTGGTAGACTTCGGCACGTCGGACACTCCAGGTATCTTGACGTCCCAGCCCAATCGCGAGCCTGTCGATACGGCGAATCGCCACGTCAAATCGCTTGAGATCCGTTTCCAATTTCAGCGCTTCAAGTTCCAAGACATGAACCGAACCCCGCTTGCGCAACTCCACTTCGAGGAGACAAAGAGCAACACGTGCTCCGGCCTTGGGGTCTCTGCGCATGGCTCGGGCGCATGCCAAGACATCTTGGGGATTGCCACCGTTTTTTAGGGCGAAGAGTGCCTGATAAAATCGAGCTGCGCGCGCAGGATCACGGCGCCCGAGCTCATTGAGCGCCGAAAACCTCAAGGCCTCATGACTTTGCGGCCTGCGCTCACGAAAGGAAGCCAGTTCCTTTTCTGCCGCGCGGTGTCGCTTCATGTCC
>JAJRYU010000605.1 GCA_024275615.1 Planctomycetota bacterium | reverse complement strand
GGTCTTGGGCGCACCTGTGGATGCTCTGGTGCACGTTTCCGGTCTGCGATTGCCAACAAGAACACCAAAGGCCTCTGTGGATCTTCTGCGCAGATCATCAAAGAGACTGTAAAAGATGGGGACAACGATGAGGGTGGCCAAGGTCGAAACCGCCAAGCCGCCGATAACGCTGCGGGCCATGGGTTCATAGCTGATAAAACCGCTTGTTGCTTTAGTCATAGCCATCGGGGCCAAGCCAACGATCGTCGTTGCTGTGGTCATGAGGATGGGGCGCAGGCGACGGCGGCCGGCTTCAAGCAGAGCTTCGGTACGGGGCATGCCGCCTTGAACGAAACGATGGGCCGCATCCATAAAGACGATGCCATTGTTAACGACGATGCCTACCAAGACGATGCCGCCGATCATGCTCATCATGTCAACCGGACTGCCGGTGATCACCAACATCCAAAACGCGCCAACCAAAGCAAAAGGAATGGTGGCAAAGACCGCTGGTGGCAACATGATTGATTCGAAGAGTACACCCATAAGCAAGAGGATAAGAACAATGGCCAGGATTACAGTGCCGCCGATTTGTCGGCCTTCCTCGGCTAATTCCTCATTCGATGTTTCTTGCCAGGTGTATCCCTTGGGCAAATCGTAGTTTCGCAAAGTGTCGGCAACGGCGGAGGTGATCTTTTTGTCCTTACCATCGAGAGTTTCGACCGTGAGATGGACAGATGATTGGCCGTTACTCTTGCGGATCGTGCCATAACCCTTGGAATAGTAGATGTCGGCGAAATTGGACAAGGGCTGAGTCATGCCCTGCTTCGACCAAATCCCCAGACGTTTCAGATCTTCAACGGATGTGTCACCAGCATCGGCGAACTCGATGAACATCTGCATCTTCTGGTCGCCGAAATGGAAGTCTGGCAAGCGTTGACCGCGGATGCCGTATTGGACTGTGCCCATGAGAGTGCGCGGATCCACTTGAAAAAACTGCATGCGTTCCCGGTCCGGGGCAATGATGATCTCTTCAGTGTTGCGGTCGGCCCCGCCACTCACCCGTGTCACACCTTCAATCGTGCTCAGCCTCGTCGTCAGGTCCTCACTGATCCTTGTTAACTCCTTCACCTCTTTGCCAAAGATCTGGATGTCGAGATTAGAAGCTTCTGCGTTTTGGCGATCGACGCCCACAGTGACCTTGGTGCCGGGAATCTCCGGGAGACTTGCCTTGATCTTCTCACTTACGGATTTGGCGTAGTCACCGTCAGTATCCTTCAGACCGGCGATGATCGGACCACCACTTCGGTTGAACCAGTAGTAGCTGAATTTGAAACCGATATCGTCCCATTGGTCTTCAAGGATCTTATAGACCCGGATGAAGACTTCGTTGGCATCGCCAAGAGTGTAGTTGTTGTCAAGCTCGATATTGATCCTGATGAAGCCGCCAGAACTATCGTTCACTTTGACAAACTTCGCCTGAGGGACGAGGGCCCAAGTCAGCCCGGCCGCGCTACCAAAGATGATCACCAAAGCGATAAAGCGGTGCTTGAGCGCGTGTTTGAGGCAGAAATTCTGTGTACGTTCCAGACGATTTATCCCAGCCAGAGCCAGATTCGCAAGGAAGTAAAGAGGAGCCAAGGGTAAGGCGCAGCGTGCCACATTCTTGCTCATCATGGTGTTCTTGCCGGATAGGCGATCCATGGCGTTTTGATAGAAGCTGCGGTTTCCGCCACCAGGTCTTTTGTCGTGATAGAGGACGACTGTGGCCAAGGGAATAAACATGAGCGCTACGAACAAGGATGCCAAAACGGCGTAGCACACGGGCAATCCAATGCCCTTGCTGAAGAATGCAGCCTCAGCGCCAGCATCCATAAAGATCAAGGGCAAAAAAGCCGCCACCGTTGTCAGGGTCGCCAAGGTTACGGCCAAGGCGACTTCGGCCGTTCCTTTAAGAGCTGCTTGATGGGCCGACAGGCCTTCCTGCCTTTTGCTGAAAATGTTCTCAACGACAACAATTGAGTTGTCCACCAACATGCCTATGGCGATGGTGATGCCCATCATGGAAAGAAGATTGAGTGAGCCGCCGCCAAAGTAGATGCAACCCAAGGTGATAAGAAGCGATGCTGGTATGGCCAGCATGATGATCAACGTCATGCGTAGACGGCGAAGGAATATAAACAAAGGAATGATAGCGAGCAACGCGCCAATGAGAGCTGATCTCACCAAACTGGAGAGAGCGCCGGTGACAATGGCACCAGTGCTGCGGCTGTCATCTTGGTACCACGTCCAGCCTTTTTCTTCGAGGCGCGAGTCCGTCATGATCCTCTCGTGGAGAGTCTTCTTGACGGCCTTGCATACTTCGACTGTGTTGGCGCTCGATTCCTTGTAGACTTGGAACCAAACTGCAAGACTGCCATTCAATCGAAAAACCCAGTCGCGCAGAGACTTGGTGGAGACGATCTCAGCAACGTCTTTCATCTTGACGTCACGGCGAATCGGGTAATTCTCAAGTTCCTCGATTGACTGAAAGCGCCCTAATGATCGTAGATAGAAGTAACGATCACCTTCTTTGACTCGTCCGCCAATGATGTCCTTATTGTCGCTGCCCAATGTTTGGGCCACCTCAAAGAGCGAAATACCAAGGGCGCGGGCTTTCTCCTTGTTGACGAAAATCCGGATCGACTCTTCAACAATTCCCATGTTGCTGATGCGGGCCACGCCGTCGACGGACTCCAGAACTTTTGTCAC
Organism: Planctomycetota bacterium; assembly: GCA_024275615.1. Lineage (GTDB taxonomy): Bacteria > Planctomycetota > DRQF01 > S139-23. The sequence continues at coordinate 5,287 of JAJRYU010000605.1, read as the reverse complement.
TTTTTCGTCCAGGACAAAGGACGTGTCGGATTCCCACTTCTTGATAAGGACGCCAAACTGAAATATCGGTATATCGGTGTCGAGATTGAATCGGAAAGTGCGATAGTCTTGAACTTCATCTGGCCAAGAGAGTTTCGCGATTTCCATCAAGTCTCGAACTTCGGCGAATGCCTCGTCCGGATTTCTGTCCTTGCTAAATTCCAGGCTGATATTGCTCGAATTCTTGCTGGAGCGGGTTTCGATCTTCTCCAAGCCACTCATTTGCCTGATCACGTCTTCTGTAGGGCGCGTGACCTGCTCTTCAACTTCGATAGGATTGGCGTTGGGTACAGGGATGCGGATGGACACAGAGCTGCTCGTGAAACCCGAAGGGAGAAGCTCAAGAGGCAAGCGAGTTTGCGCCAAGACGCCAATGAGGATCGTGGCGCATAGAACCATCAGAATTGTCACCGGTCGCTTGAGCGTGAACTCAATCAGCTTTTCCACGGGCCCGTTCATCGCGAGCTCCCAACAAGTCTGGCCACAGATTCGCAAGCGTCGTGGGCGGTTGAATAGACGACAGGGATGATGATCAAGGTGAGCACTGTGCTGAGGGAAAGGCCAGCAATGACAGTCACGGCCATGGGCATTCGCATTTCTGCACCCTCACCCGTGGAAAGGGCCATGGGTAAGAGGCCCAAAACCGTGGTCAAGGTCGTCATGAGGATGGGGCGGAGCCTCACTTTTCCACCTTCGATGATGGCCTGCGCCCGGTCCATTCCCCGATCTCTTTGCAAACGGTTGATACTGTCAATGAGGACGATGGCGTTATTGACAACGATTCCCGCCAACATGATAAAACCGATGAAAACAACGACACTGGCGGCAATATTCAGCCAAACGAGGGCGAAGACGGCACCAACTCCAGCGAATACACTCGACACCATGATGACGATTGGGTCTAAGAGTGATTCGAATTGCGAAGCCATGACGATGTAGACCAAGACCATGGCGAGTGCCAAGGCAAAGAGAAGCTCCTTGCTTGAGCGCTCAGCCTCTTGGCTTTGGCCGGCAACTTTGATGACCACGCCTTTGAATTGCCCTGAATCTTCTGCCCGCAATTCGTCCACATGTTTTTGGATTTGCGCAGCGGCGGTCTTGAGATCAATGCCCTCTGGCTTGGCAGTGATGATGACGCTCCTTTGACCGCCAACACGGCGCACCTCGGAAGGGCCTCGTCCTTGAATGACCGTGGCAACTTCTCCCAGGCGAACCGAATTGTCGTTGACTCTGGCGATCTCAATGTTACGCAGAGCCTGCGCGGAAGTGATGTTCTCGTCGGGGATTTTCACCAACACGTCGATTTTTCGGCCTTCGCTGGACTCCGAGAAGCGCGTTGGAATGACGCCCTTGATCTTGTCGCGCAGAACACCGGCGGCGTCTGCCAGTTTTAACCCTCGATCAGCCAACTTGATGCGATCGTATTTGATGACGAATTCAGGACTGCCTTGTTCTGCTGAAGATCGCACATCGCGGAGGCTTGGCATCGCTCTCATGCGTCGTTCCAGATTTCTGGCGACTTCGTCGATTCGAGTGAGGTCATCCCCCAAAACTTGAACTTCCAATGGGTTTTTGAAGGTAAACAACTTGGGTGTCGTGAATGAAATATCGCCGCTTCCGACCTCACTCATCAGGCCTGATCGTAGCGTGTTGACCACTTTGGCTTCGGTCGTGGCCATATTCGATCCGGAAGGCAGTTTTATGTAGATCTTAGCCGAATGCGGCCCGTCTCCAGCCGGAGCGATTTCGTCTCGCGCTACCCCCATGGACGACGAGATACCCCGCCCCTCGAATTGATTCTCATCCCGCATTGAGATGATTTTTTCTTCTAGATTCAGAGTGAGCTTGCCGTTACTTTGGAGTGATGTGCCGATTGGCTTTTGCGTCTCGACAATGATCTCACCGCTGTGCATTTCTGGAATGAGATCGACGCCCACCTGATCCATGAGGTGAAAAGAAAACCATGTCAGAGCCGCTGTCAATACCAGGACAATTGTTCTTTGGCTCAAAGCTGCGCGCAGTACAAAGTCATAGGATGAATCAACTAAGCCGTAGGCCAAATCAAATGCCTTGCTGAGGGCGCGGCCAGGGTAGGCGAGAAGCAAAATCGGCAGCCCGACTGAAATCTTGATAGCGACGAGGCTGAGGACAAGGACAAGGTAGGGGAGCTTTAAGGCAGATTCGAACAGGAAGACTGCTGGGACGAGTGGCGCAGTGACAACGAACAGCAGAATCCGCAGGCCTTTGTTCTCTTGTTGGGTCCATGCGTGGAGGCGCTGGCTCATCGGCCAGCGTGACAGCCCTCGTTCATAGAGCAGAGCACCTACCTCCTGCAGGTATTCTCTTATGCTGCGAACCCGGCGTGTCTGCGGATCGGCGAATGATCGTGCCGCCAACATCGGAATAAAAAACAGCGCGACTGCGAGGGACGCCAAAAGCGAGAACACTACAGTCAGGGATTGGTCTTTGAAGATTTCACCGGCGATGCCTTCGACGAAAACGATCGGCAAGAACACAGCGATCGTCGTCAAGACGCTGGCAACGACGGCTCCTCCCACCTCCCGGGTTCCGCGGATGGCCGCTTGACGCAGGCCATCACCCTCCAGGCGACAGCGATCGATTGATTCCAAAACGACAATCGAAGCATCAACCAACATGCCGATGCCTAATGCCAATCCCCCCAAGGACATGATATTAAGACTGACGCCAAACTGCATCATGGGACCAAAGGTGGCCACGATCGAAATCGGAATTGCGACGGCAATGACAATGGTGGAGACCAGTCTCTTTAGGAAGACCAAAAGAACGAAAATGGCGACAATGGCGCCGATGATGCCGGAGCGCTGTACTTCCCGGATGGAATTTTGAATGAAGCGGCTCTGGTCGGAAAGCAGGCGGATTTCGACACCTGCGGGCATGTGTTCAGACAGCGGACGGGCGGCCTTGAGGCGCTTGAGTTCGTCGTCTTCACCAGGATTTTTGGATTTTGGATTCCAAGGACCAACGATGCCGTCCTTGAGGCGATTCTCGAAATCGGCGCCAAAAAGTTTGGTCTTGACCAGGTTGCTGACTTCGACGATGTTCGCCGCGTCTTCTTTGAAGATGGCGATCTCAACACTCGGCTGGCCTTCGATTCTGGTGATGACATCGGCTTCTTTGTTGGCACGATGGACGTGAGCCACGTCTCGCAATCGAATGTAAGTGTTGTTGCGAGCCTCAACGACCAAGTCGGCGATTTCGTCAACGGTCTTGAATTCATTGAGGGTGCGAACTAAATACTCCGTGTCCCCTTCGCGCAAGAGGCCACTGGCGAGGTTGATGTTCTCTTCAGACAAGCGCTGGCGGATGACATCGATACTCAGCTTGTTTCTTTGCAGCGAAGATTCACTGATGTCGACACGAATTTCGCTTTCGAAACCGCCGCGGACTTTGATCGCCGCCACACCAGGAATACTCTCAAGTTGCTTCTTGAGTTTCTCCTCACCATAGAAGCGGATACGTTCCAACTCCATGTCACCGAAGAGCCCCAATCGCATGATGGGATCAAGGGTGGGGTCGTATTTCAAAAGAAGCGGTTTCTTCACGTCTTGAGGTAGGAAACTGCGGACCTGGTCAACTTTTTCGCGGACATCTTGGGCCGCAAAATTCATGTTGGTGTCCCATTCAAATTCAAGAATGAGGTCAGAAACTCCGGCCCGCGAGATACTCCTGAAACCGTTGAGGTGGCCGATGACCGCTAGATTGCTCTCCAGTGGTTTGGTAACCAGCTCTTCGACCTCAGCCGGCGCTGAACCGGGGTACTCTGTTCGTACCGTCAGCGACGGGTAACTGATCTTGGGCAAAAGAGTGAGAGAAAGTTTCTGGAAGGAAACCCAGCCAAAAACCGCGACGGCCAGAACCACCATGGATACGGCGACGGGGCGATCAACCACGAGAGGGATCAGGCCTGACTCTTGCTCATCAGTGGGTGTCATCGGGTCCGGATCCTACTGACTGGCGGATTCTTGGGAGGCCGAATTGGTCTTGCCGACCTTCGGCTTGTTTTCGCCTTCGACAATGATGTCTGCACCATCTGTCAAGCGATCGAGACCAACAACGACGACTTCTGATGTGTCATCGATCGTCGTGCTTTGGCCTTCAACCGGCAAATATTCGACATGAGTCGCGTTTTGTAAACCCCTTCGAATGTAGATCTTTCGGGCTGTTTTCTTGCCGTCGTGACGATCAATCACATAGATGTAGGGGCGATCGCGATCGAAGAGCAGAGCTTTCTTGGGAATCAGAAGTGATCCTTCTCTCTCCTCAGTCACGATGTGGCCGGCGACAAACATACCTGGGCGCAAGGGAGGTTCACCTTGTTTCAATTTGATCCTGACGCCGATTTGGCCGCCGTCGGTGTCGACCTCGGAAGAAATGAGGTCGATTGTGCCGGTATATTTGACACCGGGGAAGGCGGTGGCATCTAACTCCACTCTTAGTCCTTCTCGTAGGACGCGAAGATCTGTTTCCGGGATGCGCGCACGGACGACCAGGGAATCTAAATCGGCAATGGTAAATGCTGCTTGCCCCATCACGGCTTTTTGTCCGACACGAAGATTGCGCTTGATGACTTTGCCGGAGATGGTGGCCTTGAGTTCAGTGAAACTCAGCTTGAGGTTTTCAGCTTCCAGAGTGTTCTGGGCGGTTCGCTTTTCGATCGCCGCCTTGAGCACTTCGTCGCCAGCACGTTTGGCCTTAAGTCGTGCCTGCTCTTTGTCGGCAAGTGCCTTGCTGTAGGCATACTCCGCAGCTTCTTTGTCCTTGTCTGACATCACCCCGCGGTCGTGTTGGGCACGGCAACGCTCCAACTCTTGGATTTCTCTTTTCAAAGTCGAGTCAAAGGCCTTCAGCATCGAGTCTGATTCTTCTTTTGACAACTTCGACATGGTTATGTTGACGGCGGCTTGTTCCACGGCGAGCTTTTGCGCCGCCACACGAATCTTGGCTTCGTCATCTTCGATACGGGCCAGCAACTGGCCAGCGACCACGTTACTGCCTTCATCAACCAAAACGTGGGTCACGATGCCATCAACGCGAGGAATGATGTCGGTTTTTTCCAAGGCTTCGACCCGTGCGGTAATCTCCAGCTTGGCGACCAATTGTTCTTTCTCTGCTTCAGTCGTTACGGGAGGGATTGCGATGTACCGAGATTTGACCTTGCCTTGGAGTGCAGCCCGAGCGAGTTCAATGATTGGGCGTCGTGCAAGGC
>JAJRYU010000604.1 GCA_024275615.1 Planctomycetota bacterium | reverse complement strand
CGGCTTGAAAGAAGGCGACGTCGCCATCGTCGTCGGCATCGGCGGAGTGGGTACCTATGCCGTCCAAATCGCACGAGCCCGAGGGGCGACGGTCATTGCTATCGATGTCGATGATGCCCGCCTCAGCCGTATCAGTGAATTCGGCGCGACTTTGACACTTAACGCCAAAGATACAGAGCCAAGGGTCTTAAAGAAGACTATCCGCGAATTCGCCAAACAAAATGGCCTACCCACTATCGAATGGAAGGTCTTTGAGACATCAGGAACAACAAGCGGTCAGAACACGGCGTTTTCCCTCTTGACTCACGGCGGTTGGTTGGGGGTTGTCGGTTTTACTCCCAAGAAAACCGAACTCCGTCTGTCGAATCTGATGGCCTTTGACGCCATAGCACAGGGAAACTGGGGCTGCCTACCAGAACTCTATCCCCCCACTCTCGATCTCATTCTTGCTGGCAAGATCTCAGTGTTGCCATTCATCGAGAAACACCCGATGTCAAAAATCAACGAAGTCCTCGAGTCAGTCAAGAACCACGAAATCAAGAACCGTGTTGTTCTCATTCCCGGATCCTGAAGAAACTGAAAGCAGAGAGAAAACCAATGTTCGAATTCAAGAATCACGACCTTGTCGAAGAACTCAATCATGAAGGTGTTCGCTACGACCTACGCCCATGCCTCGATAATGCTGGGAATCCGGTGGAGAGTCTCTTCAACGCTTGGATCACCCTCGACAACGCCGGGCAGTACAACTCATACACGACAGAGATGGTTAAGGGTGTCATCTTGGCATTCCGCAAGGCATCGGAAGCCCGTGACGTTAACGCGGTCGTGTTTACCGGTGCAGGAGACAAGGCCTTTTGCACAGGCGGAAACACAAAGGAATACGCTGAATACTATTCCGGCCGTCCCGGTGAGTACCGTCGCTACATGCGTCTCTTCAATGACATGGTCTCCGGAATTCTCAGCTGTGACAAGCCCGTCATTTGCCGGGTCAACGGCATGAGGATCGCGGGCGGCCAGGAAATCGGGATGGCTTGCGACTTTACCATCTCAACAGATCTCGCAAGCTTCGGTCAGGCTGGGCCACGACACGGCTCGGCTCCGGACGGAGGTTCCACCGACTTCCTAGCCGGCTTCGTCGGCAACGAGAGAGCTATGCAGAGTTGCACTTTGTGCGAAATGTGGAGTCCACTTCGCGCCTTGGAGTACGGGCTCATCACTGAAGTGGTCCCCTCTTTCAAGGTCAATGGCAAGTTTGAAGGTAACCCGCTGGTTGTCATCTCGACGGAGCCTGATGAAATTGGACGCAATCACTACGGTGAATACAAGACAGGCCAAGATGCGAAAGACGGAAAAGCGCGCCTCAAGGAAGGCGAAGTGACCCTTGAGCCCCTCGACGAAGCCGTGGACCGGATGTGTACCAAGCTGCTCTACATGATGCCTGACTGTCTCACGAAAACGATTGAGTCCGTGCGCAAGCAAAAATTGACACATTGGGACAGAAACCGAGAAACCAACCGCGCGTGGTTGGCCAACAACATGATGACCGAAGGACGAGCAGGATTTAGAGCATTCAACGAAGCAGTGGGCCGAGTCCGCGAAGTTGATTTTGTAAGTCTGAGACAACAGTTGGCAGCAGGCGCGACCTGGGGCCCGGAACTCATCGAGAGCGTGCTCCCTGCTGCTCAAGTGAAAGAACAGTCTTGATGGAATCTGCGTTTACAATTCGGGACGCGGAGATAGGCGATGTCGAAGCCATCGCGGATCTCGATGTCAAACACGGTGGCGAACGCAAACCCGAGTATTGGCAACAAATCGTCTCCTCGTTCAGTAGCAACGGTGCCGAAAAGATCGCCCTGCTCGCGGTCGCCGACGATGATGCGACCCTCCTTGGATTTCTCTTCGGCGAAATTCGCGCGTGGGAATTTGGTAGCGAACGTTGCGCGTGGATTTTCTCTGTCGCAGTTGACCCGCGAGCGACGCGCAATGGAATTGCTGGCCAGATACTCGCAGAAGCACGACAGCGATTTCGTAACTTTGACGTTGAACTGATGCGAACGATGGTTCGCCGTGATGACGTCCCCATGGCTTCATTCTTTCGCAGCAATGGATTCGTCGCCGGACCTTATGCCGAAATGGAATGCGCTTTGGGCTCCCAAACTGAGATGAAACAAGGAGGAAACGATGAACGACAGTGATGCCGTTTTGTTCGCAGATGAAGGCTCGGGGATTGTCAGCTTGACCCTCAACCGCCCCAAGGGAAACATCATCGACAGTGAAATGGTCGCAAGACTAAAGCTCCATATTCAAACAAAATGCACCGAACCGTCCGTCAAAGCCGTCATTCTGACCGGTGCCGGTCCAAACTTCTCGTTTGGTGCGAGTGTTGAAGAACACTTGCCAGCGACCGTCGCCGAGATGCTTCGCGACCTCCATGGTCTCCTGCGGACCATGTTCAACTCTGGAGTTCCTTTTGTTGCGGCGATCGAGGGCTACTGCCTCGGTGGAGGCTTGGAACTCGCGGCTTTCTGTCATCGCATTTTCGGGGCACCTGGGTCCAAGTACGGCCAGCCGGAAATACAATTAGGAGTTTTCGCACCCGTTGCCAGCGTCATCTTACCCCAACGAGTGGGGCAAGCCGCCGCTGATGATCTGCTCTTGAGCGGGCGCACACTTGATTCCGATGAGGCTCTGCAAGTGGGTTTGATTGACGTGCAGACGGAAGACCCGTTGAAAGAAGCTCTTCGGTATGCCCAGGAACACTATGGCAAGAAATCCGCATCGTCGCTGCGCTTGGCCGTACGTGCATCTCGCAATCGCTTCCATCAGCAATTTGAAGAGGACATCGACACCCTCGAAACAATGTATCTGGGACAACTGATGAGCACGCTGGATGCAGTCGAGGGAATCGGTGCATTCTTGGAGAAACGTCAACCTGTGTGGTCGAATTCTTGAGGTAACCCCATGGCTAGAACAACAAAAGACATCATCAACGAAGCCGAAGAGATCGTTCGAGATCTCAGCTTGAAACAGGTTTCAACTTGGAAAGAAGAGACCGGAGGCAAAGCCGTGGGGTGTATGCCGGTTTGGTCGCCTCGGGAGCTTTTGCACGCGGCAAACATTCTCCCCGTCGGGATCGTTGGTGGCGGCGACGGCGTCGAAATCATCAAGGGCGACGCATACTTCCAAAGCTACATCTGCCAAATACCGCGCAGTACCATCGAGTTAGGACTCAACGGTTCGCTCTCGCCACTGGATGGCATGATATTCCCCAGCATCTGTGATGTGATCCGCAATCTCTCCGGAATGTGGAAACTTCTCTTCCCCGAAACACCGGCTTGGTATCTCGACATGCCCCAGAGCTTCGACGCAATCGGCGTCGAGTTCTTCAGCCACGAACTCAGCCGACTGCTTGGTGAATTCGCCGAAGTGTCAGGGCACCTGCCCACGAATGATGAACTCAACGAATCAATCAGCCTCTACAATATCAACCGCTCTCTCATCGAAGAGCTCTACGACAAGAGGCGTAAGGCACCCTGGTGCTTCCCGGTATCTGAGGGTTATCTCGTTATCCGTGCAGGCTACCAGCTCGATGTCGAATCGCACAATCGAATGTTGCGGGAATATATCGACGCTGCCGCTAACTCCGACGCAAAGGCCATCGACAACGCCCGTGTTGTTGTCGTTGGTTCATTCTGCGAGCAACCGCCCCTCAACCTCATCCGCACCATCGAGCGCTCCGGCTGCTACGTTGTTGAAGATGACTTCACCTTGGGCAGCCGATTGATCAAAGGAGCAATTGCTACTGAGGGCGACGCCGTCGAGAACCTTGCGCGCGCCTTCGTCGAGCAATCCCGCGAAGCTGCCTTTATCTACCGCGAAGAGGAGAAGGGCAAAGAACTGGTCGAAAAAACTAAGACTTGCAACGCCGAAGGAATCCTCTGTTGTGCTCCGAGTTTTTGTGACCCAGCACTTCTCGATCAACCGATGATCGTCAGTGCCATCGAAAAATCTGGCATTCCCTACACCAGCTTTAAATACGCCGAAAACACCGGCCAGTTTCAAGTCATCCGTGAGCAAACCGGCACGTTTGCCGATTCAATCAAATTGTGGAGTCAAGAATGAGCAAACCAGCAATCAAAGAATCAAGCATGGATCTGCAGAAGGAGATGCTCGCTAAGCACTTCGCCAAGCTCGCAGTCTCGGAAGACAACGGCGAAAAATGTGCCTACACCTTCGTGCCAGGCAACCTCGCTGAATTGCTCCATTGCTTCGATCTGCTTCCTGTTCTTCCGGAAATCAACGCGCTCCAGAGCGCCATGCGCAACAAGTCCGCTGACTACATCGCAACGGCGGAGAAAGAAGGCCACTCGGAAGATGTCTGCACCTATGTCAAATGCGACCTTGGCATGGCGAGGAGCGGCAACATCGGGCCAACAGGCAGCCGTTTACCAAAACCATCGGTGCTTCTTCTGTCCTACACCGGCTGCTTTACGTTTATGAAGTGGTTTGAAATCCTGAAGCAGGAATATGACTGCCCCATCGTCATGTTGCACGTGCCCTATCAAGCGGATGGAAAACCCACGGCTGAGATGCGAAAGTACATCGTTAAGCAACTTGAACAGAAGGTCATTCCCGTATTGGAGGAGGTGTCCGGAAAGAAATTTGATCGTGACCGATTGAGCGAGTTAATGGCGAGTTCGGCACGATCGGAAGACAATTTCGTCAAAGTCTTGGAGTCCGCCAAGCAAACCCCATCGCCCATCGATGGTTATTTCGGTGGCGTCTATTACATCTCGCCAATCTTCACGGCCTTCCGCGGAACTCAACAAGCCGAAGACTATTACCAAGCGCTCTTGAAAGAAGTCAAGGAAAGAAGTGCAAAGAAACTCGGGCCCTTGACTCCCGATGGTCCCATGGGCCAAGAGAAGTACCGCATTGTAGTCGAAGGCCCGCCCAACTGGACTCATTTCCGCCAGCTTTGGAAGATGTTCAGCGACGAAGGTGCGGTTGCTGTGGCATCAACATATACGCGCGTTGGCGGCGTCTACGATTTTGGTTTCAGGCACGATCCAAAGAACCCTCTTGAGTCTTTGGCGGACTACTGCTTGGGTTGTTATACAAATCTCAACCTACCTTCCCGCACCGAAATGATCTCGAAATACGTCGAAGACTATTCGGCGGACGGCTTCTTGATTAATTCTGTAAAGAGCTGCAACTCCTTCAGTGCTGGGCAACTCCTCATTTTGCGAGAGGTCGAACAACGCACGGGTAGACCCGGTGGGTTCTTCGAATCTGACTTAGTTGATCCCCGCTATTTCTCGGCTGCAAACATCAAGAATCGGCTGGAATCATACTTCCAGATGATTGAACAGAAACGTGACGCGACGAGCGCACTCTAAAGACCCGCGTAAGAATGGAAGATCGTTCTTGCTCGGGATAGAAGGAGAAAAGAATGGACTGTTGTACAGGTATTGATCTCGGTTCGACAACAACAAAAGCAGTCGTCATGGATATGCACGGTAAACTCCTTGGCAAGGGAATCACCAACAGCCGCAGCAACTACGACATTGCTTGTGCTGTCGCTAAATCCGAGGCAATGATCAACACGCGCTTCT
>JAJRYU010000603.1 GCA_024275615.1 Planctomycetota bacterium | reverse complement strand
GTCGACTTCATAGAGTCGCTTCAGGCCCTTGTGCCGACATCTCAGAATCACACTCATAGCCATAACCTGATACGTTACAGGTTGCAATCAGAAATGGAAGTCAAATTACAGAAAGGAAGTCGAGCTCGGGTGAAACCCATATGAAGGAAGACTCCCCTGATCGCCTCCACAAGATGACGAACCCATAGGTCAAGACGACTCGTGTGATGAAGTCGGACCGAGATATATGATCGTTTGAACCAAGATTTTTGGACAACAACCACAAGGCATCCCGTCGTTAATCCCAAGGAATCCAAGTTGCTCGCAAGACACAACCATGGCCACAGCCCTTCTCATCTCAACGCGAATACTGGGGATTAGAAGTCAATGAAGCGCTCCGACGCCTTGGCTCTAAAGTGACCATAGGTCAGTTCGCCGTGAGCAAAAAGCTGAATCCGCTCGGAATCAGCCCCCCAGGGCAAGACCACGACACCAGCGGCATTGGACATGAAGAGGATCTTCTGGCCGCCTAAGTGTGTGATCAACACAATGCCCGGCGTCTTGCGGTCGTCAATCTTGAGCGCCCAAGGTTGATCGGGGAATGCTTGGGATTTTTCGTCTTGACGCTGAAATCTAGAGCTGAAATGCTGAGTCCAATCCAAAGAAATGGGGGTCGTGGATCGAGCTTTGGATTGCCCAAGATCGAAGTCTCCACCGTCAAGGAAAGAAAAAATCCGCCAAGTATCGGGCATCTTGTTGAAATAGTCCTCAATGACGCATCGCAGATCCACATCACGGTTTCCGGAGATAGCCATTTTCACGGCACCGTGTTCTGGGACAAGCCTCCTGTGGATCACCGACCAATTGACGAGGCTTGTTTGCCCCAGTACTTCAGCTTCGATGAAGAGGGATTTCGACCACCAACCAGCAGTGAAGTTGTTGAGCCGTATCTCGACCAAGCGGGGGGACTCCTTATTCAAGGTAAGCTCCACACCACCCCTTGGAATTGCTTCGCTTGTAACCGCGAAGACTTGCCCATCGCTTGCGATTGACACCTCCAGATCGAGAGAATCGTACTCGGGCACAAAGTGAGGCCCTGGGGACAAATCCCCTGAGAACCGCCACCACATGCGGTCAGAAAAAGGAAACCCCTCTCTCATAACCACCTGAGGACTGGCGCTCTTGAGAGAAGGATAGTTAAACAGAATTGGAAGCAACTTGGGCAACTGAACATCTATGCCCCCTTCCTCTCCGTGTTTCCAATCCCCTAAGGTCATGTGGCAATTTCCAACCCGGGCCACTAAAGACCCGAAGAAGGGAAACCCAATGGGTAAGATCGGCAGGGCATCGGCCCTCTGCGATTGATCCAGCCAGAATTTTTGAGCCTCTTTTGGCAACGGCCCAAACTTGGTGTTCCTTGGAGCAACGGCGATATCGTTCTTGAGATCGGCATTCGACTTATCGAGCCGCAATGTCATGGGGACCCGGGCATCGTAAACGATCAATTCACGACCAACGAGTTTTGACAACGCATCCGGAAAGAAATTGATGCCCCAGTCCTTGTGGGAAAGAGCCAAGACACATTTAGGGGAATTCTCTCCATTCACCCCTCGCCCCAGCGCAATCGCTTGCGGAGGCCAAATGAGCCAACCGTCGGAGCCTGTCCGCCCCAACTCCGCCATCGCAAAGGAGAACTTCCGCCCGGTAAACTTCCCCGGGGGCGTGTCTCGTTCGATGTACAACCAAAGTATGGCATCCTGAACCGCTTTCCCAGCCTTGTCCGCGACCCGAAACCCCGTGGGTCGATCCGAATCAGGAGACGGGCGAGTCAGCAATTTCTTGGTGACCCATGTATCAGAATCTCTTGGACCATCCGGATGTGATGTGAGGCTGCAACCGAACACGCCAGCAAGGGCTAGAACAAGAAATGTCCACCTAAGGAGAAGTCGCCCCATTGTCAGCCTCCTACGCCATGGAAAAACTCTGATCGCCAACATCCACAAAGTCGCGTCCAGGATCTCATCGTACTCCCTTCAGACGGAATTCCGACTCAAGTTATTCTCCGTTCCTTCCTGAAAGAGAAAAAACGCTAATTTAGTAGACAGATACGCTTACGGAATCGCTCTCGCCTTATGCATATGAACTGGCAGGAAATTTTCGCGCAGGAAAGCACCGTGTTGTTTCACTATCTCATCTCAACTGGGTGCTCACGGGACCTGGCTGAAGATGTGATTCAGGACGTGTTCTTGGCCTGTTTGTCGTCGACTAGGACGCCGATCCATGTACGGGCCTACCTCTTCGCTGCGGTCAGACGGGAGTTAGGTCGAAGCAAGAATCAACTCCGGTTGACGGAAGCTGTGGTCGATCTGGTGGCCCCGCAAGAAAACGATGCCCATGACCAGGAAGTCCTTGAAGCCGCTTTGTCGCAGCTTCCCGTCCCGCAAAGAGAGATCGTGATCCTCCGCATTTGGCACGCCATGAGTTTCGTTGAGATCGGAGAGGTGCTTGAGATTTCGAAAGACACCGCCGCCAGTCGCTGGCGCTATGGCATCGAAAAGCTGAAAGGAATCTTATGAATCAACAAGACCGAGATGATGACCAAGAGACAGCGGCCCTTGTTGCTCGGATGCGATCCCTCCAACTGCATCAGCCCTCTGCTGATCTCCACAGCCGAATCTTCGCCGCCCCAGAACCGACAAGGCTGGAAGTGGGAGCATGGTTGACCTTGACTGCCGCGAGTCTCTTCTTTTGCCTCACATTTCGTCCCGCCCCATCCGATCTCCCAAAGCGGCTGCAAGTTGGTGACGTGCTGCTAGAAAAAAGAACGCCAACTTTCGGTGATTTGAAGAGGCACTACGAAGACCTGAACAAGGAGGCTCGATGGTGAACGAAACAGAAAAACGGAAATCCGAGAAGTCGTCCCGGCGGCGAAAGGTCATCACCTGGTGCCGTAGAATCCTTCTCGTTGGGTTGCTGCTGTTTGCTGCCAATCTTGTGGTTCGAACGATCTACCGCCGAGCCAACGAAAAGGAAGTTCGGGATTTCTACGCCTCCGTGGGTGCGACTTCGGCCTCGAATCTCCTGCGTACCAACAAGACGGACGACTTGTCCGAAAATGGTTGGCACTTGTTCATGGCCAGTTTGGGCTGCCTTTCAACTTCGACCCGGGATCTTCTGGCGAATGTGAGTTTAGGCGACAGCGCGGAGAAAATGCCGTCCCTTGGCGACGCTGTGGAAGCCGAGTTGGATGAGGGCCACAAATTATTAGGGAAATCCCGCGAAAAACTTCGCTGCGCCTCGGTGTACCGAGCCGAATCAACATCCTATCTGAGGCTGCTCACCGATTATTCACGGGCAGCGGTCCTTTCCGCGAGGCACCATCGGGAGCAAGGTGACTTCGACAAAGCCCGCGAGCGCCTCGTTGACGTTTTTCACTTGCTTCGAAACTCAGAGGGGCAACCAGTCTTGATTGGCTATTTTGTTGGTTCCGCCATCTTGAGAAAACTCGAGGGTGAGATTGGTCTCGGAATCGGGGATTTTCCCACCGACGACCTGCGACTCTACGAGAAACTACTCGGGGAAATAGACCGAACCAGAGCTTTCCGGTTGGCCATGATTGGCGAGATCTTTTTCGAAATCGGGGCACTTGAGAAGCTTAACAACACCACATCTTGGAGCATCGGATTCTATTCTCTCTTCATACACGAGTTGGATCGATCCTATTGTTTAGAACGCATAATTCCCTTGGCGTTGAACTCAACCTCTTCATCGACGAAAGCCAAGTTATCAGAACCCATCCCGCTGCCCGAATTCATGGTTCCAGTGTCCACCATTACTTCTGCCGTCCTGTTCCAGGTGCTCAAGGATCATGAAGGCGCAGTTTTGGACTTCGAGATTATTCAAGAAGCCCTGTCGCGGGAGCTGAGGCGAAGGTTAGGGGAAGATTTCGCCTATCCACCTGCCAGCAAGAACATTGTATTGAAAAAGACAAAAACCGGCGTTCGCGTGCAACGAAAGAACTCTATCGACTCTTCATTGGCCATTGACATAAATCGCTAAGAAGGAGCGCTCTCAGTCGCACCATCTGCTTATTGCCAAAACAAGAATAGGCGGGATGACTCTTGATGCATTCTCTCAGTCGTTTTCACCAGACAATATGTAAACAACCGAAAACGCGATCGAAATATCAAAGAACAAGAACGACTGGGCAAGCGAAGATCGTATGTCGCGTCGGGATACAGCTTGCGAAGAAAAGTTGAGACAACGTTCCATTGTCATAAAGCCATTTTGGGGCCGGGGATGCAGGCAAGAGGAGTGGCGGCGCAAAGAGTCGGAGCGATAATCGAGTGCAAGATTCTAAACATCATGACCGCGCTTGGGATGCTTGAGAACGAGATGGTCGAATGAATCGAATCAGCAACGATGCCGAACCAAGACCCATTTTGAGTTGTGCATCAAGGCATCCCTTGGTCTTGACATCCTGCCTCTTTGGAAGGCTCACAACCTAATTCTAAGAAAGTCAGTAACGATGGGGAAAACTCAGACCATACTGAACATATGGACCCAATAGACTTAAGGAGAATCTTCGCACGTTTTGTCAAGAAGCGAGATCCTAAGGATCTGGCAGTGGTCTTTGACGCGGCATCACCAAAGCTCTACCGCTTGGCTCTTCATCTCTGCGGATCTGCCGTAGACGCCGAAGACCTGCTGCAAACGACCTTCCTCGTCGTCATCGAATCGGCTGAATCCTGGGACAAACGTCAAGGAGTATTGCCATGGATGACAGGAATTCTGGCGAATCGGGCCCGCAACCTCCACCGCAAACAGGCTAAGATGCAAAGCCTACCCAAAGGCGAAATGAACGTATCAGTTGCACCGAGTTTCGAG
Source organism: Planctomycetota bacterium (assembly GCA_024275615.1). Lineage (GTDB taxonomy): Bacteria > Planctomycetota > DRQF01 > S139-23. Next base: position 3,128 of record JAJRYU010000603.1, on the reverse strand, counting down.
AATCGCGACACCATGCACACGATCCTTGAAGAGATCGACCGACTCCCGGAATCTGAACGCCGCATCGTGATCTTGGCGTCCTGGTACGGCATGAAACCCGCAGAAATCGCTCATGTCCTTGATGAAACTCCAGGAGCGATCCGCGTGCGTCTCCACCGTGGACTGAAGAAACTGAGACTGCGATTGCCGGCAGAACTCGCCGTCCCATCCATCTTCCTTGCCTTCGTTTCCCCCGGTTTGGCACAGGTGCGTCAACATGTGATGGCCAAGGCAATCACTTTCTCCTTAGGACCAACAACCCTCAGCGCCACAGGAGCCCTGCTCATGACCGGAACACAAAAGACTGGTTTGACCGCCGCAGCGATCTTGATTTCGCTCTTCTTGTTCAACTCGTGGACAAGCAGCGCACCGGACGAGGTTCTTGAAGGTGCTCCCGAGTCTGTGCGGGTGCAATCCAACGGTGCAAGGCGATCCTCTGACAATTCAGAAGATACGTCCCAAAATGACGAAAAACTCAAATCCCAGAACACCGAAGAGCTGGCAACTCCAGCCTTTGTGGGATCACATCGATTTACTGTCCTTGTCCTTGACGCAAGAACAGAAGAACCAATCGACCATGCCCTGATGGTCTTGCAACCGGCAAGATACGAAGAACCGCTGGCGCTGGAACGATTCAAACGCGGATTTCAAAGACCAGAAACTGAGAATCCTGATTTCGAAAAAGGCCTAACAGCAACAACCAACAAACACGGGTCAGCAAACCTACCCGCGGTAACAAAGGATCAACGCCTCTTTGTCAAAGCACCTGGCCTATGGTCCCAAGTGTGGATCGGAGCTGAGTCACCCCAGCCTTTTGTCGTGAGACTAAAACCAGACGCCACTTTTGAAGTCGAAGTTGTAGACCAAATGGGTAGACCTCAAGTAGGGGTTCCCATCCGATTCGGACACAAATTGAGGCGAAATCAACAGCGCATTTTCTTTAGCCGTATGACCGCTGATGCTGGTGTCGCCCGCATCAAACACTTTCAGAATTTCACTCACATCAACCGCCCTGGACTTTATGTCGAATTGGGATTTCCGGTCAAGGACGCCGTCCGCGTTGAATTTGACTATGAGAAAATCCCCGAAAGCCCAATTCGTTTGATTCTTCCGATGGCACTCAAGAAGCTCGAAGTTGAAGTGAGAGACGAAAATAACAAACTCTGCACCGACGCGTTTTTCGTGGGAATTGGCAGCAACTACCACTTAGGACGTCCACCCCGGGGACCAGATCAACGCTTTCAATGGCAAGAGGGCAAGTCGGGGCGGACGCATTTCACCCATGTAGAAGCAGGAGCGGCATTCGAGATCGTGGTTCAATTCATGAACCATCTTCGCCCACCGATCGCCAAGGTCGTGACCAAAGCCAATAACTCAAACCAGGCTCAGAAGATCGTCATTCAGGCAGGCAGAAAACACGGTCGATTTCGTTGCACTTTTCTTGACCCCAGTGGTCTTTCAATCAAAAGAAAAAGGATCTTTGTCCGTCGCCAAGATACAACGATCGGCCAATTCACCGGGGCAAACCAAATCCTCACCACAGATGATCTTGGCCAATGCGAAGTTATTCTTCACGGGCGTTTCCCAGGAAAAAACTTGGAGCGCCTGATCTTCTCCACCCCTGATCCTCAAACAAGTACAACCGATCGCCGCGATTTGGTGGCAGAAGTGAACGTGACACCTTTTCGGCCGCTGCAACAGAAGACAATCGACCTGGGGCCCATAACACTTGCAAGAACGAAATTTGTCGTCGCAGGGAAGGTCGTCGACGAAAAAGGAGCGCCAATTCAAGGCGCGAAACTGAACGTCGAATCTTGGGCCAATGGCTATTGGGAAATGCAACAATGGGGTCAGCTCAATTCTGACGAAGAAGGTCAATTCTCCGTCTACGCTCAGGTAGGAGACGTCAAGTTGCGCTTGGTCAGTGCTGGCAATGAGCACAAAGGGTTCTTGAAGGGAGGCTCTCTCCCCTTTGAACGAGGGGCGGACGATATCATAGTGGTCTTACAGCAATCATGGGGCTTAGAGGGTTCCATCCTTCTACCCCGGGGGATTGACGGCCGTTCTTTCCTCGTTTGGTTGGACGGAAACAACCTGGATCCGCGCACTGCAAGTCTCACCAGTCATGGCATGGTGAAAGTCGATTCGAACGGAAGATTCAAAACTGGGAACCTGAGGGCTGGTACTGTCCAGGTTTCGATCCACTTGAATCCAGGTGGATTCGGCAGACGACATGGTACCCCTCTCCTTCGCATTAAGAACGTCGTCATCCCACCGAGCGCCGTTTCTCATGACAAACGGCTCCAGAGCATCGACCTGCGAGAAAGAGTTGCCTCCGTGACCATTCGCGTGGTCGACCAAGAGGACAAGCCCATAGCAAACGCGATCCTGCTTTCCCGCCCCATGTCAACAGAAACAGGATCTTGGCTCGAAACCATCGTCAGCATGGACGGCAAAGCGAAACTCATAAGGGGCGAAGAGCCATTGTCCATCCGCGGCGGCAAGAAAGGATTCACGGAAACGAGAATTGAATCGGTCGTGGATAGCGCGCAGCTTGTTCTCCGTCGCAGCGGATTCATTCGGATTCATGTCAACGAGGACATGGTTCGCGTCGATGCCCCGATGAAATTATTGTTGTCGGTGATTCCGGTTGCTGAGCCAATCTTGAAAGGTAAGTCAGGATCCTCTGGAATCGACATAAGCTCGACCTTTCCCATAGGTTCCCTCTTCGTCCAGGCTGTCGTACCAGGAGCTCTCATTTCTGCACCTATCCCAAGAGCCGGTCAATGGGAGATCCAAGTTTTTGTATCAAACGAAGTGACCCAACGACGTGAGAGCATTTTGCTGCAAAGAATCGATATCCAGACCGCAGTCGATGACGTCGACTTTCAACTTCCACTCATGAACGACAAGATCCAACAGGCGATCGTAAGACTTCAATAGCCCTCGCCGATTTCCCTCCCAAGATTCGAAGCAGAAACGAATCGCCGATCAAGCAAGACACTGCTCAGCGTAACTCCAGCAACTCCGAGTTAGGGGCCAGAGCACGGTAGATGCCGCCAGAAAGGGAATTCATCGGCCTTCTTGGC
>JAJRYU010000602.1 GCA_024275615.1 Planctomycetota bacterium | reverse complement strand
TGACATGACCTTGGCGTCGAAATCGTGTTCCCATTTGACTTTGCCATCAGACAAGGCAAAAGATGTCATGACACCATATTCACTGATGGTAATGACTTGATCCTCGTCCAAGACCGGCATGCTGTAGCCGTAATGATCGTCAAGATCTTTGGGTTCTGCTCTTTTCGCGAAGTTCTCGTCTGGTTTGACGATGTCGGTCTTGAGTGTCTTGAGCAGACGGGGACGGCTCCGCCAGAGCTGCTTGCCATCGGCAACGCGGATGGCATAGAACTCAAGATTCCCATCGCCTAGATAGAGCACGCCGTCCTTGGCTACGGGACCGGGCCAAAGCCTCCCTGCGGCGTCCCATGTCCAAACCACTTCTCCCATGACTGCGTCTTTTGAGCTGTTGGAGATCCCCGTATTCAGGTCGTCAGCACGGGCTGACAACCAAGACGAATGGGCTGGTGTTGCGACGCCAAGGCCAGGAACCGGGTCCTGAGAAGTATTGGGTGCCTTCTTGGCCACGATATTCGAACTGTGTTCATCCGAACAACTTGTCAGCGTCACGGCCAAAACCAGCACAAGCGCCGCGCCATGGCGCCAATTCCCCATCCACTTCAAATTCATAAACCCGTTCATAACAACTATTTCTGCCCACAATTGCGCTCATCTCGGCGGCCGAGTCTATCATAGTGAAGAAAAAGAGCCAAAACCGTTGTTGAATCGAAAAATGAAAGCTCACGAAGCGATCAGGGTACCAAAAGCGCAAGAGGGTCCGACGGAAGATCAGTCAGTATGAAATGGGCATCTCGCGGGCGCCGTGCCTGGATTCCACACACAGCCGATGGCAAATGAATCGCAACCTGACCTAAGTCTTTTTCCCACCGTAAATACAAGTGGCCCTTCGTTTGCGTTCTTCGAGTTGGTTTGCAACAGGAGAACAAATCATGTCAACGCATTCATTTTCTCAGGACCATACCAACCAATCGACCCAAAAAATCCGTCGGCCACAGATAGCGATGACGGCGCAGAAGAGATCCCGTCATCTCATCAAGCGCCCAAGAAGCTCCTCGGAGATTTTCTTTGTTGCTTTTGGTATCGCCTCGATGTTCGTTCTGATCGCAGTCGCGGCAATGCGTTAACCCGAAATATTCACGACCTTGCGGCCAAAAAGAACATGTGGGTGTGGTACGCCTACGCACGGGACGCGGGCTGGGACGAAGAGTCTGATGTGTGGGCAGGTATGTCGAGAAGGCTCGCAAGATGTCGCTCGACTTGAAGATTGCTCCGCTGCTGGATGGCGAGAAAGATGTCGAGGAATAAAAGTGGTTCTGCCACCGATACGTCGAATTTCCAATGATGAATTCATGGCGCTCTCCGATTGCTGCTGTATCACGGTCGCCAGGTTCGGTGAAATCGTCCCGGAATTTCAGCGCTTTCATCGGCGCTTGGGATCATCACTCGCGGTTCTTGATGACAAGTGCGGTGGTGTCATCACACTCCGAGGTGCCCGCAACGCTCCACCGCTCCACGCACTCATTCTATTGGCCATGCTCCGCCACAAATCAACACGGCTCTACTACTACGATCTCCAAAATCGCAACAACGGAAAGCTGGCAGATGAGCGAAGTAATGCTCAATCCCGTGGCCTAAATGCCGATGCAGGTTCACCGCGAAGTAGAATCTTGGATCTCGACTGGGAGTACAATCCGGTGCTGCCGATTCGCTCTTCAATTAGACGAATCAAGTCTTCTCCATTCTCCCAGAAGTAAATCGGGCGTCGCAATACCCACATGTTTGCCTTCTGACTTTTGATGAAACTGATATAGGGGGTTTGTTCGCTACCCGACGAAACAGTCCATTCCTGTCGATCAATTAACTCGCCCGGAACAACTACAAGCTGATGAGCCAAATCCGAAAAGGACGCAGCATCTGCGGAATTCCGCAGGGTCACGCCGAGTGCGATCAAGTCATCAAGAGTCCTCAGAGGCAAGAACCCCCTTGAAGTAGATGCGGCGAATCCAACTGGAGCGGGGTCCTGGAAACCATCAAGATAGTAGCATTGCACCGAAACATCCTCGGACAAATACTCAAAGGCTCCTTCTGACTCTAACTTCCAGTCGCCCCGGCCATAGTCCGGAAGCACTTGGTTCACCAGCGGAGAGGCGCGATTCAGAGGTTGAGCGGGCACTGTGGCCCTTTGACGTACCGAAGGTGCATTTGAACTGTCTAATTCATCTCCTGGTCGAGGACTGGCGCAGTTGTCCGTAGGATGTTCCTTGGCAGTATCCGAGGTTTCCCTCTTCGTGCCCGTGTAGGATCATCCGTAACTCCGTTTCCAACCCCCTCCTCATCGCACGCAGCATGCGGATTTCCCGCACTACGCGCCCCTGCACACTTCTTGTCAATGCTTATTGTACCTATCATGCTGGGTTGGCTTTCGTTTGCAGCCTGAAATACTTCACTCGATAATCTCCGAAGAGTCCGAGTGTTTCATAGAGCCACTCCCTACTCCACCTCTTCCAGCCGAAGCCTTGGCGTTGACGCGAGGATTGAAGGTGTCGCCGAATCTTCT
>JAJRYU010000601.1 GCA_024275615.1 Planctomycetota bacterium | reverse complement strand
CCCCAACTGCCGCTTGGGAGACTGGAAAAAGTACCATGACAGAAGTGCCAATGGCAACCGCGCTCACCACTTTCACTCCGCCACGGTGGCCCTTGATAATGCCCAAGACAGCGGCCATCCCTAAGCCTCTTCCCGTGAATTTCGTAGTGAAAAATGGGTCGAAGAGCCGTTGGACCGTTTCCGAATCCATGCCGTCTCCGGTATCCTTCACTTCCAAAAAGACGTAGGGACCTTCAGGCCGATTTTCTTCTTCCTCAAGCTGAAGCCGGGGCTCCATGTTGCGCAGGTACTCTCGGGTGCACGACATGATTCCCGTGCTGAGCACTAATTCACCCACTTTGTCGCCAATCGCTTCGGAAGAATTGGTAATGAGATTCATGATGACTTGGCGGATCTGCGTCGCGTCACCTTGAAACGTCGGCAGACTGTCGGCGAGTTCAAGTTTCATCGCGACCTTTTTTGAAATTGAAACTTGCAGCATTTGTGCCATTTCACCGACAAGGTCGTTCAGAGAAATCGGCCGAATAACAAACTTCCCCTTGCCAGAATAGGCGAGCATTTGCTGAGCAAGGTCTGCAGCTCGACGTGTCGAGGCCTCGATGGCCATGAGATTCTCGTGTACAGGTGAGTCGCCGTCCAAACGGTGTAAGGCGATGTCAGCATGGCCCAGGATCGCCATGAGAATATTGTTGAAATCGTGAGCAATGCCACCGGCAAGCACGCCCAAGCTCTCAAGCTTCTGGGCATGCTGCACCTGACGCTCCAGGCTGATGCGCTCCCTTTCGTTGGCCTTTCGCGAGGTGATGTCTTGAATCGTTCCACTCAAGCGCGACACTCGTTCTCTGTCGTATTCCGGATGGCAAATGACGTGAACCCAGCGTTTTCGGCCGCTCTTCGTATTCAATCTCAATTCAGTGTCGAAAGAGCGACCCTCGGTGATGGCGCGTTTCACGCCGTCTTCAAAAATGTGACGGTCTTTGCCAGCGAAGAACCGCGTGGCTTCCGCCAATGTTGGCGCCACATGCATCGGCATCTCGTGGATCCTAAACGTCTCATCAGTCCACCGCAGCTCCCGGGTTTCGGCGACGAGCTCCCACCCACCAACCCGTGCCATCTTCCCCGTTTCGGAAAGAAAGGACTCACTTCGGGCCAGGGCTTCTTCAGCTCGCTTATGGTCACTGAGATCCATAATCGCTACGTAGACGTAAGACCAATCGGGGGCGTCCGGCGCGATAAGCAAGTTGATGACAACGTCGCGCCTCTCGCCGTGAATTGTCAAGACTGATGTTTCGAAGGAAAAACTCGTTGAGCCAGAAGCGAGAGCGACGATCTCCTCTCTGAACGCAACCAGGGATTCGTCGGAGAAACACTTGTGTATCGATTCGAACAATTCGGCTTTCGTTGAGGCGGCGTGAAGATCCAGAGTCGATCGATTCACATCCATGATTTTCACCAAGGATGCACATTCTCTGACGACCTTGGGATGAGCTCTTAGATAGCTGCGAAAGTCGTCAACGCCTTCCGCGCGCAGTTCTTCAAGCCGCCCTTTGACAGCAGAAAAATCCTCCAGCCACAAGCTGACCGGAGCACCTTCGAAAAGGGAAGCGAGCCGAATCTCATTGAGTTTGCCTTCGGTGATGTCGGTAATGGAACCGAAATAACCCATGCAAGTTCCTTGTGCATCCCGGATCGCTGCGGCTTTGCCAGCCACCCAAATTAGGGCACCTTGAGGTGTGACAAACCGATAGTGTGAATCAAACTTCACCCCGTCCCGCGCCGCCACAGTCCACGCTGCAGCGATTCGATCACGATCGTCGGGATGAATGGTCTGCAACCAGCCATCCCCCATCGCTTCTTCGGTGGTCATGCCCGTCATCTGACACCAGCGATCATTCACATAGGTACAGGCCCCTTCGGCATTGGCATGAAAAATCCCGACTAAGGAAACACTGGCAAAAACTGAAAACTGGTCATCCCGTTCAAACTCCGCTCGTTCGGCCCGTCTGCGGCCCAGCAATTCTCGGCGCATCCCCCAGCCGAGACCTAGGGCAAGAGAAATGCACAGGCCAATAATCCCAGCTAATTCCCAGGGAAACGGGGCAGCATTGGCCTCTAAGAGAAGAAAAGAATGATGCCCTGGAGGATCCAGGACAACGATCCGACGGGGCCCGCTAATCTCAGAATCAATCTCACTTGACTCAATGACGCTTTCAAAGAATACCGCGCGATAATTCTCTTGAACATCTAGGGGGATCGTGGATTGAAGCAAAGACTCGACGTCAACAAGAGCGCAAATCATCACGATTTCATCTCTCGCCCTGTCAAGCGCCACATGAAGGGCAAACGAAGTGCCCCCGCGCCGATTTTCGAAGGGCTTGCCCCACGTAGCTTCGTTGCGCTTGACTCCAGGCCAGCCCGCGAGCTCCAGGTCCGCCAAATCCGCTGTCCCTTGCGGACCGTCTTGAGCGTGACTCCAAATGACACGGTGACTGATGTCACGACAGTACAAGGCCGTGATCTCGGGACGCTCTGCAATCAGTCTGACGGCGTTAGCTTGCCAGATTTTGGCATCGATGGAGGGGTCACTGACCTGATCGGCAAGTTTCTCGAAGCTCATGGCGTCGGTCCGCAGGCTCTTGCTCAACCGATCGCGGACCATGTGAGCCGTGGCCCCCAGTCGCTGGTTGGTTTCTTCCCGTTGGCGAGTTTGAAGTGCCCAGACCAATGCCGCCAAAACAACAAGAAACCCTCCAGCGACAAGAGCTGGCATGAGCCAGCCCCCAAGAGAGCTCACCTTGTATTCAGGGTCGGTCATCAACAACAGTCCCAAAAGTCTCAGCGAAATGTAGGTCGTGCGAGAACACGGTGTCGCCTAAGAATACACTTTTGCTGGAAAGCCTGGGACCCAATGTTGCATCGAGGAGTGATCCAAGAAACAATAGGTTGTCGAGCGAATCTGAAAACATCTGGATTGCTCAACGAATAGTCGGCCATGACTGCCCATTGAGTAGGAAATGATGAACACACTGGACATCCTGATCCTGATTATTCTTGCCTTTAACGCCATTTTGGGCGCTGTTCGCGGCGCGGCGTGGCAGATCCTTCGGCTGGCTTCCATTTTCCTCGGTGTTTGGGGGGCATGGCGCTTTGGCGACGAATTCCTCCGTTTTTTTCCCGCGTCTTGGGGAATTTCCAGTGAATATGGCATCTACGTCGCACGCGTTGTCCTATTCTTGTCGATTTATCTGATAATGTTTGGCGTCACAAATCTGGTCAGAAGCGTGATCAAGAAAGTCAAATTGGGCTCTTGGGATCGAACACTCGGCGCTGGTTTTGGTGTCGCCAAGGGTGCCCTTTTTTGCTGTATTATTCTCTATCTGCAACTGACCCCGATCGGCGACATCACCGTGGTGCAAGAGCAGCTTCATGGCAGCAAAGATGGGTCCATTCCAGCGTCACGCGGAAATGAGCTTTTCCTCAAGTATGCCCGCGAACGTTTGGATAGCGTGGTCCCCGATGAACGAAAAAGTGACATCGAGAAACTGAGCAAGAAAGCCGAAGAATTGCTCAAAGAAGCGAAGTAGCTACTTCGCTTGGACGTCTTCCAATTCCTTCAGAGCGGCGTCAACCCAAGCTCGATGGGACTCATGAATATTCTCAGGCATCTTATCTTGGTATTCCCTCACCTTGACATAGAGACGTTTGGCGAGGCTACGATCCCCTCCTTGTGTCCGCAGGATATCGGCTCGTTTCATGAGAACGGTCATCCGTTGAGCATCGAGAGCGGGTTCAGTGAACTTCTCTATTTTTGCCCAAATCCGTTCGGCATCAGCAAACTTGCGGGCAAAAACATAGGCATTTCCTGTTTCCAAATGGGCCCCATAGTCGTTGGCAAATTCTTGCAATCCACAAAGATGCTCGCCGACTTTGCACCACAGCTTGAGTCCCTCCGCTGCCAGTTCTCGTCGACGTGGCCCTGACTCTAACCCCGGATTCACCAAGACGGGTTTT
>JAJRYU010000600.1 GCA_024275615.1 Planctomycetota bacterium | reverse complement strand
TTTGAAATGACGTGGCGAGGTGGCCGTCTCTTTCCTTTTTGTTGAGGGAAGTCACTATGTCTTGCCCGCGAATCGTTGCGCGTGCTGGTATTTGGACCTCGCCGTGAGCGGGCACGGTTCGCGGCACATGGCCGGATTGGGTCTTCAGAGGATGAGACTTGATGCGCAATGTGCGCTCAGTTTCAACTATGTGAACATCAAAATCGTTGGGATTCTTCACAGTAAATGTACTAACCAGAAGAAGCTCGCCAAACTCGTTTGCAGTCAAAGTCGTCTTACTCATTCTGACTTCAAGACCCCGAGGTGGAGTCGGCCTGAATAAGGCACATCCCATCAGGAACAAGGTCAACATGAGGATTGAAACCAGTCGCCTAAGCGCGTGGGTGGGCACGGGTATGAACTTTCTTGAGTCTCTCGGCATCCACCGAGGTGTAGACCGTTGTTGTTTCCAAGTTCGCGTGTCCTAGCATCTCCTGAACACTTCGAAGATCAGCGCCTTCATGCACCAAGTGGGTGGCGAAGGTGTGGCGCAGCAAATGGGGCGTCACCACTGTACGGATTCCAGCTTGCAATCCCAGTTTGCGCAATCTCTTATAAACGGCGTTTCGACTTAGGGGCCGACCTTGGGCCCCCAAGAAGAGGCTGCCAGGAGACAAGGGTTTGGCAAGTTGAGGTCGGCTCCGACGCAGATAGCATTCCAAAGCCAAAACTGCGTGCTCGTGAATGGGCACGAAACGTTCCTTGCGGCCTTTGCCTAAGACCTTGAGAGATTCCACCTGAATGCCCTGTTGGAAATCGGCAACATCGAGTCCGACCAGCTCGGAGACGCGTATGCCTGTGGCGTAGAGGATTTCAACGATGGCGAGATCTCGTCGGGCCAAAGGTCCGGCACCGGCACACTGCTTCAAGAGCCGGGCGACCTCGGCCATGGTGAGGTAATGGGGCAGGGTTGCCGCTCTCTTGGGGGTTGGCAAGTGCACACACACATCTTCTTCCAGGACACCTTCGCTAAGGAGGTAGCGATGAAAAGACCTTAGGGCAGCCTGTCGTCTGGCCCGAGTTCTTCTGGAATCTCCCACTTTTCGCCGCTTTTCCATGAATTGGAGGATAAGAGTGGCATTCGAGTGTGCCACGGACTTGCACCCAACTTCTTCCAGGAAAAGGAGATAGAGCTCAATGTCGCGATTGTATGCTTCATGGGTCCTGAGCGACCACATGGATTCTGTGAGCCCGAGACTCAAAAACATCTGCATTTCACCGCGATCGATCAAACCTCTTTCCTCCTTCGCCGTATAGAGTGCCTGTTGCGAGGCAGAAATACCAGTATTGATGCAATTCTATATCAGATAGCGAGTTGCGCAATAATCTGTCATTAGCAGAAGGCGTTGTGGGCCAGGAATTATGATCCTTGTTGGGATTTGTTTGACAAGCCCTACAAAAGGTCAATATACTCCTCCCCAACGATCAGCAAACCAAGGACCCTGATCTGGCATAAGCCTTTTTCCCAGGCTAACTTAAAGACGCGAAAGCGCGATTTGCCAGGCAACTGTATTGAGGATTCACCATGCGCGCGAGAGATCGCGAAAAGTTTAAGACCCTTCTTGTTGAGCGTCGACGCCGTTTGACCGGTAGTTTGTCGTCCATGGCGGAAGAGGCCCTGAAGACCCATGGCAGTGGCCAAGGTGTTGATGAAATTGCCGATATGGGCAGTGATCAATATGAACAAGAGCTGACCCTCGGCTTGATGGCGACGGAACGCGTCCAAGTTCAGGCGATCGATCAAGCTCTTGATCGGATTGAGGACGGCACCTACGGCAAGTGTTTGGGCTGCAAAGCCGCTATTCCCGTACCCCGTCTCACGGCGGTTCCTGCGGCGGAATACTGTATTGAATGCCAAAGCCACGTTGAGAAATACGGTGTGCCACCGGGAGTGGAAGAAGAGTAATATGGGGTGGCTCTGGAGTTTTTCTTCGGAGCCCCTTTCATACGATTCGAGAACATGCCCGTGAATAAACCGACCAGAACAGGTCATTGGCTCTTCATCACAACCTTTTTGATCGCTTTGGTCGTCGACTTGGGGTCTAAGTACCTCGTTGAGTCCCGGCTGGAAATGTTTGAAGAGTACGAGATTTGGGAAGGTGTGTTTCGGCTCCGCCTGATTACAAACTCCGGAATGATGTGGGGTATGGCTGAGACCGTTCCGGCTTTCGTGTGGGTTGCTATTCGCGGCTCTGTCCTGTTGGGGTTGGTGTGGATGTACGCCAGCTTGGAGCACAAGGGACGCATGGCTCAGTTGGCGTTCGGACTCGTCTGTGCCGGTGCCTTGGGCAACATCTACGACAACATCTTCCAGAACCCCAATGCTCTTTTTGAAGGTGAAGTTCGGGATTTCCTGCAATTCTATTGGTTTGAGTTTCCGACCTTCAACGTCGCTGATTCATGCATCTGTGTGGGCGCACCGCTACTCCTGCTTGTGCTTTGGGGGCACGATCGCACAGTGAGAGCCAACCACACCTTGAGCGCCAAGAATCTCTGAAACCCCGGGTCTCCAGACAGCTCAAGCACCCTGATTTCCCCAAGCCATCTTCTAAGTTGGCCCGTCATTCGACACATTCATGGGGCGAAAGCCCTATGAACGAATACAGGAATCTTCGAGATTTTTTCATCTTAGAGTGAAATTCGGTCGACCAGGGTTTATGGTTGCTCCGGACCGAGCCTATTTCACTTGGTTTCGGTGTAAATTAGAACTGTGTCGCCCCATGTGAGTTCATCTTTAATATGAAACTCGAGACCGTGGACGTCTCGCTGATCAAGCGCGCTGTCAGCACATTCCTTGAAGTGGCCTGGGGCGATTTAGCTCAAGCCCACTGGCCGAAGAGCATGAATTTTTCCGACGGCACTCGTGATGAAGTGCTGAGCGGATTCGTTGACGAAAAAAAGCGAGGCTGTATGCGCAAGTTTAGCCTTCGCCTAGGGAATCGTCGCTATCCATTCATGAAAATGGTCTTTCAAGAACTCCTCTTTCGTGACTGCTTCTTTTTCAGCGTTGACACCCACGATGAGCTGGATATCAAGGACACAAATCCTGACTATCAGGAATGGCTTGCCATTAAGAGCTACAACATGCGGCTCAAGAACGAAGTCGAAGAGGTTTGGCGCAACTCAGATGTCCCGACATTGAACGATCTTCTGGCACGCGTTGACGATGATGATGTCCCAGAGCGTCAGATGTGTATGATCGACCCTCATCCCCTTATCTACGTCGTCGACGACGAAAAATCGATCGCAGAAGGCGTCAAGCGCACTCTGATAAAACGCAACTACGATGTAGTTGTTTTTCATTGCGCCGAAGAAGCTATGACGGCCATACATGAAAAAAAGCCGAATCTCATCGTTTCCGACCTAGAGATGGGAGAGGGCGCGAGCGGGTTGGAATTCTGCGAAAAACTCAGAGCCGACCGGGATCTTGCCGACATTTCGTTTATTCTGGCCACCGCCGCCGGTCTTGACCTCAGCAATTTCGAGATCCTCGATGGATTTATCGTGAAACCCTACGAGGTCGAAGTTCTCTGTGCTTTTGTGTCCAGCAACATTGCAGCAAGTCACAAATAGAGATCTTAACCTGCGAAAATGGCGGTATTTCACCCGATCCACTGCCGAATCCATCAGGTCCGTTCCTCTATCAGGCTGTCTCAGCACGATTTCTCAATTCTTGTCCGATCTGCGACCAGAGCGTTAGACTGCCCACGAATTATGGCATCTCGTTGGCGGGGTCGTGGCTTGGAGGCCATGACAGCCGAACTGAGCAATTTAAGCGAAAAATTCATGATCGAGTCTCTTTTCAAAGGTGTGGTTCGGCTGTTCGGTTCCCACAACGAACGCCAGATCAAGGCGCACAAAAAGGAAGCCGACAATATTGCTTCCTTCGAATCCAAATTCGAAGCGCTCAGTGATGAAGAATTGCGTGCAAAAACAGATGAATTCAGGACTCGTCTCGCGGCCGGCGAAACACTCGATGACATATGCCATGAAGCCTTTGCGGTGGTTCGAGAAGCCAGTAAGCGAATTCCTCCTCCGGGTGAGACAAAAGGCCTTCGGCACTACGATGTGCAGATGGTTGGTGGTTTGGTTTTGCATCGTTCCGGCATTGCCGAAATGGCGACGGGAGAAGGTAAGACCCTCGTGGCGACTTGTCCCGCTTACCTCAATGCAATCACCGGCGAAGGTGTTCACGTCATAACTGTGAACGACTACCTAGCCCAGCGCGATAGAGATTGGATGGCGCCAATTTTTGAATTCCTCGGTTTGTCCGTAGGTGCCATCCAAAGCGAAATGACCAACAAGTAGCGGCGCGCGCAGTACGAGTGTGACATTACTTACGGCACCAACAATGAATTCGGTTTTGACTACCTGCGCGACAACATGAAGTCGCGGGTCGAAGATCAAGTTCAACGGAGTCGTAACTACGCGATTCTTGACGAAGTCGACAACATACTTATTGATGAGGCGCGGACTCCTCTCATTATATCCGGACCAAGTGAGGGTGAAACGCGCAAATATTTTGACGCAGATCGTATCGCACGCAAACTGGAAAAAGACCGCGATTTTGAGATCAAGGAAAAAGAATCTCAAGCACTCTTGACTGAAGAAGGCATCGTCAATGCTCAGAGATTGGCCAACGTAGACTCTTTCTACACCGGTAGAAATATGGAATGGCCCCATCTTTTGGAGCAGGCCCTTCGAGCACATCATTTGTTCTTCATCGACAAGGACTACATGATTGCCAAAGGTGATGAAGGCAAGACGGAAGTTGTCATTATTGACGAATTCACCGGTCGTGCTATGCCCGGGCGCCGTTGGAGTGACGGTCTTCATCAAGCTGTCGAAGCCAAAGAGAGCATCGCCATTCGTGCCGAATCGCAAACTCTTGCATCCATTACCTTCCAGAATTTCTTTAAGCTCTACGACAAGTTATCGGGAATGACCGGTACCGCGCTGACAGAAGCGGGCGAATTCCTGAAAATCTACGGGCTTAACGTCGTTGCCATTCCGACCAATAGACCGATCATGCGCCAAGATCTTGATGACAAGATCTACGCAGATCAAAAAGACAAGTACCGAGCTGTGGTCGAAGAAATCAAGGACATCAATGCAACGGGGCGCCCTATTCTTGTAGGCACGACATCCATCGAGGTCTCAGAAAAAGTCTCAGCGATTCTCGAACGTAATGGGATCGCCCACAATGTTCTCAACGCCAAGCACCACGAGCGTGAAGCTGAGATCATCATGAATGCTGGCCAACGAGGAGCGGTGACCATCGCTACGAACATGGCTGGTCGTGGTACAGATATCAAACTCGGGCCAGGCATCGCGAAAGAGGGTGGTTTGCACGTTCTGGGCACCGAAAGGCATGAAGCGCGTCGTATCGACAATCAGCTTCGTGGGCGTTGCGGTCGTCAAGGAGATCCGGGAAGTACACGGTTCTTTCTTGCCTTAGACGATGATCTGATGCGTCGTTTTGCTTCGGACAACGTCGCCAACTTGCTCAAGAAGTTAGGTCTCAAGGATGGCCAAGCCATCGAGCACAAATGGATCAACAAGTCCATCGCTAATGCTCAGAAGAAGGTTGAAAACCGGAACTTCGAGATTCGCAAGAGTCTGCTCGAATATGACAACGTCATGAATGAGCAGCGGACAATCATCTACGATCGTCGCCGCCAGATTCTCGAAGGTCGAGAATTACGTGGTCTCATTGTCGAGATGTTCTATGACGTGACGCAAGCCGCCGTTGCCACTTACGTTGACAACGACCTGCCAGCGGACGAATGGGATTGGGACGCCCTTGAGATCTGGCATCAAAAGAAGACCGGTACTGCGCTCAAGCTTGATCGTAATCTTAAGGACCAAGACGATATCGCTGATGCACTCACTGAGAGTATCACTGAACAGTACAACTTGTGCTACGAGAGAAGCGGTGACGAAGGAATGGCCGTTCTTGAACGCTATCTCTTGTTGAACGCCTTCGATGTCAAGTGGAAAGAGCATCTGGCTAACATGGATGCCCTCAAGTCGGGCATTGGTCTTAGGAGTTTCGCTCAAATCGATCCGAAGGTGGAATACCGCCGGGAAGCCCTATCAACTTTCGAAGAGATGATTGCGTCGATCCAAGAAGAAGTGACGGACTACATCTTGAGGGTTGAAGTACGGCAAGAAGAGGCGGAAACCGCCAAGGATGTTTGGAGCGAGCAGGAAGCAAGCAAGGAGCAGTTCGGACAGTATGACGCCAGTCGCCAACAACAAGATGCAGCGGTCAGGCGTGACCAGAGCGCCAAGCCAACAAAACCATTTGTCCACAAACAAGAGCGTGTCGGTCGAAACGAGCCTTGTCCTTGCGGCAGTGGCAAGAAGTACAAGAAGTGCCACGGCGCCAACGCCTGATATCCTGGGTAAGGTCGCGGCCTGAGGATGGCGCCATGGGCTCATTGCATTGGCATTTCCAGTTGAGTCCGGGGCACCCATCGTGACCTTGATCTTCGATCTTCTCTATCTTCTCGCCGCCGTCATTGTTGGTCCTTTCTACCTGCTGTACCGATTGCTGAAGAAAAAGCCGACGGCACCCCTTGGGGCTCGACTCTGGCGTTTTCCTCAGCCAAAATCTCGCCTGCCTGTTGTTTGGATTCACGGCGTCTCAGTTGGCGAGATCTTGGCGGCTCGAGGTCTGGTTGACCGGACCCAGTCGGAATGGGCCGATCATGAAGTGGTGATTTCCTGCACCACGCCTACGGGATTCGCCGTTGCCCGCCGAGAATATCCGGGCCATCGTGTCTTTTTCTGCCCATTGGATTTTTCCTTTTCCGTGCGTCGGGCGCTCAAGAAGATCAAACCCAAGCTCTTTATTTTGATGGAGTTGGAATTGTGGCCGAATCTCCTCATGGAGCTGAAACGGCGACAGATTCCCCTGGTCTTGGCCAATGGGCGCATTTCCGCGGGTTCTGCCCGGGGTTATCGCCGCTTGCAGACCATTCACCCTGGATTGCTCGAGCCGATCTCCAAGTTCTTGATGCAAGATGACTTGCACGCTGCTCGTTTGGCAGATCTGGGTGTTCCTGCGGCCAGGATTGAGGTTTTCGGCAATCTAAAAGTTGATAACCTGGAAGTGGATTCTGCCGCATCTCGATACCTCGCGATTGAATTGGGTCTTGGAACGAGCAAAGTTTTCGTTGCTGGAAGCACACATGAAGGGGAAGACGAAGCCGTTTTTCGCGCCTATCTTGCTGCCAGGCGGGACTTAAGAGATTTGCGCTTGGTATTGGCGCCGCGCCATCTTGAGCGTCTAGAGTCCATCGAGTCTTTGGCTTCCTCACTGGGTTTGAAGACAGTGAGGAGGAAAGAGCCTCAAGTTGCCGATGAAAGCTCCAGTGTTGTCCTGGTTGACACTCTTGGCGAGTTACCCCTGTTGTTTGGGCTCGCCGACGTCGTGTTCCTAGGAGGCAGCTTGGTTGACGTCGGAGGCCATAACGTATTGGAACCGGCGATTTGCCGTGTTGTCCAGATCCTCGGACCCCACACGCAATCGGTGCAGGGGTTTGTGGATGAGCTCAGAGCCGTAGGAGCTGCTATCATCGTTGATGATGATGTTTCTTTTGCTCGAGAGCTGAGTGAGATATTAGATGATGCCCCACGACGTGAGGCTGCGGGGTTGGCGGCGGAAGCTGTTGTAGTGCGACATTGTGGCGCGCTGGATCGTACAATGAATGTCCTGAGCTGCTTTCTCGACAGCAGAAGTGGCAGCGATTAGTCCTAAGACGAGGAATCTTGAATGAGTGAGCGCAGAGTATTCACCTCTGAGTCGGTTTCGATGGGGCACCCAGACAAAGTGGCGGACCAGGTCTCCGATGCTATTTTGGATGCCATGCTGGAGCAGGATCCGAAAAGCCGGGTTGCCTGTGAGACCATGGTGACCACAGGTTATGTCCAGATTGCCGGTGAGATTACCAGCAACGCAACAGTCGACATCCCCAGTCTCGTACGCGAGGTCATCGCTGATATCGGTTATACCTCCTCCGACATCGGATTTGATGCCGCTACTTGTGCCATCAATGTGGCTCTCGACAAGCAGTCGGATGATATTGCCCAAGGCGTGAATGACGATGACGGTCTTTACAAAGAACAGGGTGCTGGCGACCAGGGCATTATGTTTGGCTACGCTTGCCGCGAGACCGATGAACTCATGCCCATGCCGATCATGCTGTCCCATCAACTCATGGCGAACTTGGCCGAATGTCGCAAGAAAGGCGTGGTCAATTGGCTTCGCCCAGATTCCAAATCCCAAGTGACCGTGGAATACGATGGGGAAATACCGGTGCGTGTTGACACGGTGCTCATCTCCACCCAGCACAATGAAGAAGTCACTCACGAAGAAATTGTCAGCTTCGTCATCGAAGAAGTGATCAAGAAGGTTATTCCTGCTGATCTCTTGGATGACAAGACCGTCTATCATGTCAATCCAACTGGTCGATTTGTGATTGGCGGGCCCATGGGAGATTGTGGGCTCACTGGCCGAAAAATTATTGTCGATACCTATGGTGGCATGGGACGGCACGGCGGCGGCGCCTTTTCCGGCAAGGATCCCACTAAGGTTGATCGTTCCGCAGCCTATGCCGCTCGTTGGGTCGCTAAGAACATTGTGGCCGCTGGTCTTGCAGATCGTTGTGAGTTGCAGCTTAGTTACGCCATTGGCGTGGCTGACCCTCTTTCGATTCGGGTGATGACACAAGGGACCAACAAGATTGAGGAATCGCGCATCGAGGAACTCGTACGCGAGATTTTTGATCTTCGCCCAGCCGCCATCGTTGCCGATCTCGATCTCCTGAAGCCGCGCTACCGCCAAACCGCTGCTCATGGACACTTTGGCCGGACTGAAGAAGCGTTCACATGGGAACGGACCGATCGCGCTGACGCTCTTCGCAAGGCTGCAGGTCTCTAAGAGAGACTTCGATCTAAGAAAGCCCTGGTAACTTGGTTGCCAGGGCTTTCTTGTCATTTGACAATTCGGCCCTCCCTTCGATTCTATAAGTCATTATTTTCAAAGTGCTTATGAGTAAAGCTTGAGATTGCCATCGTGGCCCGAACTTTGCAAGAGAGCCTTCCAGGTTGGCGCGTCTGCGGTCAAATGCCAGACAAGAAGCCCGCCCTGGGCACCTTGGCGCAGCGTTGCCAGAGCCCTACAATGGTGCTGGCCCACCTGGCGCGGACCCACGTCTTTAAACGAGCGACAGAATTATGAATCAGATCAAACCCTCTCAACGCGGCTTTACTCTTGTTGAGCTCCTAGTCGTTATCTCCATTATCTTGATGTTGGCCACTTTTGGCGTCACCAAGTTCATTGCCGGCAAGCGCGATGCCGAATTGGTGGCTTCCAAAGATAATTTGGGCCAGATCTACTTTCATCTGAAACGCTACGAGACCAAAAAAGGTCGCCTACCGGGCAAACGCAAGGATGGTGGCATTTACAGTGGTTCTAGTTTCGTTCTTGCGATCTGGGATGGTGTTCTTTTGGAAAAGTCCAAGAACAATGCCAAGATCTTCTTTTGCCCGTCACTGCCATCGCCAGCTTTGTCAGAGGACAACTTAGAAGACACGGTTCTGCCTGAGACCATTCACTATGCTGGTCGCACTCAGAGTGAGAAGGAATATCGCGTTGGGCGAACGACCGGTCGAGGCACCTCAAAGACGATCATTGCCTGCAACAAACCCATCTTCGAAAACGAGATGCCTCACGCTGGTAACTACCTCGCTGTGATCTACATGAACGGCAGTCCAGGTGATATCCCTCGGGAAGATTTTGGAGCTGACTGGGGTGAAGACGAACCTTTGATCATCGGCCCAG
>JAJRYU010000599.1 GCA_024275615.1 Planctomycetota bacterium | reverse complement strand
TCCCTCGGCAAATCTTCCAACGTCTGAGCTAGTTGCTGCAAGGGAATTGTCGAAATGACCTTGTCGTAGTGTTCGCCATTGACCAAGTAGGCGTCGCCGTCGCTCACAAGAGACTCTACCTTTGCACCCACATGCACTCGGCCTGGATCCAATCGTTTGGCTATTCCCTTGACGATGGACTCGAAACCGCCTTTGAGCGGATACCAAAAGACGCTCTGATGTTGGTAACCTTCCGTCTCAATGCCAATCGATGCTCGAATGACATCGCTGACCGGAGCATCTGGGATTCGACCACTTACCCAGGAGATGCTCATGTCTTCGAGATCGGTTTTCCAGATCTTCTCGTTGTAGGGATACATGAAGGTACGGCAAATGCCGGTGCCGAAACGCCAGGCGCACCAATCCCGGAAGTTGTCGGGCTCTTGGGCTCCCTGCCGTCTTGCAAAATCTGCCTCAATGTATGTGGAAAGACACTCGAAATTGTCTTCTTTCGGCAAGTCTCCCAGGCCATTCTCAAATGGGTATCGGACAAGATCACCGCGATAATAGATGGCACTCTTGCGGATACTCTCGTGAGCGCCAATGTCGTCAATGGAATCGAGAATGTACTGAAGCACTTTCTTGTTCTTCGAGAAAATGATGTGCCCGCCTGCCCGATCGGCGACAAAGCCGTCGACGGTTTCCGACTGGCACAAACCCCCGAGCCGATCGCCCGATTCAAATAAATGGTAGTCCACACCCTTCTCTTGCAGAAGGTCCGCGAGAGTTACGCCAGTAATGCCGCCACCGAGGATTGCAACCTTCACGCTTTCTTCCTTTCGAGGCCGAGAAGACCGTCTATGTCCACATCGCAAAAGCCACGTATCGTTGTGGCGACTTCGGGAAATTCCAGTCCCTTGGTTGTTTCGGTCTCAACACGCACACAGACCATTCCGGCGGCGGCCGCCGCCTGTACACCGTTGGCAGAGTCTTCAAAGACCAAGCACTCATGGGGATGGGCTTGAAGCCTCTCGGCTGCCAAGAGAAAGATTTCCGGGTCAGGCTTTGAGTGAGTCACTTCGTCACCTGAAGCAATAACATCAAAGAAAGTGCTCATGCCACCCTTATCGACCACATAGTCGATAAGACCGCGCTCAGAACTAGAAGCCAAGGCAAGCGCAGCGCCACGTCTCTTGAGTTCGGTCATGAATTCCAGAACCCCCGCCGCAACTGGCAACTGATTTCTTAGCATCCGCACCAAGACAGCGTGGCGCTCGGCGATATAGTGAGATGGACCTTTTTTGAGGGAAAACCGTGCAATGAGCGCCGTCCAATAACGGTTTTCATTTTGGCCAAGATAGGCCGCATTCTGAGCGGGAGAAAGAGAGACTCCTTCTCTTGCCAGGACTTCATTGGCGGCTTCAAGATGAGCCGGTTCTGAGTCGATCAAGACCCCGTCCATGTCAAAGATGATGGTTTTGAATGTCATGGGAAAAGAAGTCCACGTGTTTCAATCGTTGTCTTAAGACCCCACCGGCAACGCGGAAGATTATACGCCAGGGCGAAGGTAGCAACAAACATGAAGCAGACTCGGAACGCATGATTATTCACCGTCTGCGGATCAACTTCTCACGATCGCTCGCTTCGAGCGCTCCCCTGGCTTCCAAGTCGGCAATAAATCTGCTGCCATCCTGATAGTAGCCCGCCGTGCTTGCGATGCCTGGCACTCTTCTTTGCCAGTAGTCATTGAAGACGCGCATAAAAAGCTCACGGGTATACTTGGCGATCATGGAAGCCAACCCGATGGCGGGAAAACGATCGTCGCCCTTAACATGAAAGGAGACCTCAAAGGGTCCCGTGTCTGGTTCCAAACGATAGTGACCATTGGCAGAAGTTTCCTCCAGGATCTCAATCGGTACAAATGGAAACGCCCCCACAAGTTTGGGTTCGTAATGACTCCGCCCTCCGAGCTTGTCGACAAAAATTCTCCGTCTTTCAGCTGGCTCCAGAACTTCTTCAATCAACTCAGCAACCTGCGTAAAGAGTGAGTCATGCTTGTTGCCTGATATTCTCCAAGAACGATTCAACGTCTGTTCATCGGTTACACGTAAAGACAAACCAGTGACTATACCACCCTTCAGAGCTCGCCCTTTGTCGATCTCCTCCCATGCTTGAGTGACACCATCAGCATCAGCGGCCACTGGCAGGGACAAGTCCATTTCTTGATACCAAGCCAATTTTGAGGCTTGTGCAGTTTGAGCCCAAGTCTCATCTAGCTCCAACCAGTCGGCCATCGTTTCTGGAGGAGCGCCGTAAATCGAAGAATAAATACCCAAAACGGCTGCTTCCAAACGAGCGAAACCCTGCTTTCGAGCCAGTAGCTGTTTTGAATCGCCGATTCGTACATATTTGTTTGGCCGGATTGGCAGCCGCAAAGCCCCCCCGGTCAACTCAAAATCAGCGCGGCCGAGCACCAATGGCCCCAAGAGTGGGCCGTAACCAGCTTCATCAATTCCATGGACAAACATAGGTGGATTCACATCTTGTGGGTTCTTGGTCGATAAGAACCAAAAGACAGCCAGGAGACAAGACACACCATGTTACGCGTGCTCATTTCATTCAGAGATCCGATCCTCGGTGACATCGTCGGAACTGCGCTCAAGCAATTTCCTGCTCTTTCAGCCTATCGCTTGCCGCAATCCCGGGTTTGTGAAGTGATCGCCAGCGACGACTACGATGCAATTATTCTGGATTTACGTAAGGGCGACGATGGCAAGAGAGGCTTGATTCACGAAATCCGCGAGATTTCTCAGGACATTGAGATCTTTGGCCTTGTCGATCGCGGGATCAAAGAGAAGTTCAATCGGTTCAAACTGGAACAGAGTCTTTTCAGCATCCACCCGCTGCCGATCGAGCCTTTTTCATTCGCTAAGGGAATTGCTCGTTTGGAAGTTGCCCTGAAAAAGGCATCAGCAAAACGTCAGAGGATTTGAGATCACCGCTGGTCGTCAGGCTACAAGCGACGTGTTAGATCCCTTGTCAGATCGCTGCTCTCTTCATCTTCATAACCTCCCAACTCGCGGATAACTGTTTCGTAACCTTTCAAATCGAGCATACCCAAACTTTGGACCGTCCGGACAGCGATGGTTTGTTCGCACCAGCTTGATGGTTTCTCCGCTGCTTTGAGTAAAATAGACCAGACGTACTCCTCGGGCGTCACTCCCGGCGGTAAGAACTCGTCCAAAGAGTCCAAGTGAGTGCGCGACGCTCGGTGCCGCCGATCCAAGGTCATTGCCAACGTTCCCATGAGCCGCTCATCCGAGTTTTCAGAGGCAAAAAGATGCCAGTACTTTTGAACTCTCTCCAAGGTCTTCTTGGAACGGGTATAGCGCAGCCATCGTTTTTGTTCTTCCGGCAAGCGTTGAACCAGGTCCTGTAGCTCGCCAATCGCGTCAAGAACTGAATAGACTCCGTGGTAGTCACAGACAAAGGCCGTAGCTACGACACGCATAGCTTGGCCTTCTCGACCAACGAGGTGGGGATTGCCAGCAACAAGCTGCTCAAGAAACACATTCCCCGCCTCTTCTTGCTCGCGCAAGAACCGTGCCAGGATACGAATCTGTTTCTCCCTCTGAGTCTTCGTCTCTCGAAAAGACTCCCAGTCTCTTTCCGAGGCATCAAGTTGCCGCAAGTCCTCAACAAGCAGGTCTTCTTTACGAATAGTCTCTTCGTCGAAACCTGGGATAGGAATTCCCAGATACTCAACATCGAAAAGGGCACGTATGCGAACAGTTTCCATGACCACAGGCCGGCGCATGCGATGGATTTTCCGCCTCGCCACTTCAAAACCCGATCGCCCAGCGCTCACGGTCAGAGGCCGATCGTTGGGATTCAAGACATCCTTGATGATGAACACGACTCGTTTCATGACTAGCCGCAGCCCTTTCAAAGCGAACCAAA
Source organism: Planctomycetota bacterium (assembly GCA_024275615.1). Lineage (GTDB taxonomy): Bacteria > Planctomycetota > DRQF01 > S139-23. The sequence goes on along the minus strand of JAJRYU010000599.1, from coordinate 19,707 downwards.
CCGCGACAAGAGGAAAAGCGAACACACGGCCTCGCGCCAAGAATCTGCGGTAAAAACGATAAGGATTGAAAGTACGCTTTGACTTCGGCAGTTCCTGCAAAGGGAACGTCCCAAAAATATCGCGGATCAAGTTCTCCCGGTCTTCAACAAGTAGGTTTGCCACTTCGGTTCCAAAACGCTCGCAAACAGACTCGTCTCTTTTTTCTTCCTTGGTGAGGAAGTTGAGCGCATTGAATTCCGTTGTCCGGTAGAGCAATGTTCCCGCCGTACTGTCAATGGGTTGAATCTCATCAATAGTGATCATTTCATTGCGGCGACGTGCTTCAGAAATGCGCTTGCGCCTTGCCAACCAGTCGTCGAATATCTTGCGATCTTCGGGTTCCGCCGCTTCATACTCATCTTGAGGAATACAGTGTTGGTTGTATTCAATGATGAGACGAGCCGTATGCTGAGCGACGCTGTGAGTAATAAAATTGAACCAAACTCTGGGTCCGGAAATCCCGCCCTTGTTGCGGCCTATATCGAGACGGTCAAGTCTCTTGAAGAGTTTGGCATCAAAGCTAAGACGGTTTCGCCGGATGTTCTCCAGTGTCAGATTCCCAACCAAGATATTGGCAATCTTGGTGTCGTTCTTGTGAAAGTAGGCACCATCGATAAAATCGCGATAATAGAGCATCATGGCGTCACAGATCGCCCATCGCAATGGCGAGGCCTCCATGTCGGCGCCATCGTCTTTCCGGCAAACAGCCATCAGGGCACGCTTGGCCTTGTCTTTGGTTTCCTCTTCTTCATGCGGTGTCAAGACGACGTGTTCCGGCATCAAGACACGGTCAACCAAGTATTCCACATCGTGACCAGCGTTTCTCTCTTTTGTTGTTTCGGTCAACGCGAAGAACTGCGCCTCGGAAACACGATCAAAGAAATCGACGGCCTGGCCCGCAATACGTCGCAACCAAATACCAAGGCCCAAGGGGATAAAACACAGCAAGCCCAAGACGATGACAGCCGGTCCAAGGACACCACTGATCCCGCTTACAGCGGCGATCAGGCGAGGTATCTGGGTCAACCACACCAACGCCAAGATCAAACCGACAGCGACCAACACAATGATCAATCTTTTTGCTGGACGCATGGTCGCCTTGACCAACTGCATACCCACCCGATCTAGAAACTGAGCCCCGGTGATTGTTCCATAAAGGTCAGCAAACCAATGCACGCCTCGGGCGACAAGTGACAAGGCATCTCCGGCTAAGCGCCCGAGCCTGGCTGTCGTCCACAGCGGATCCGGCGCACCACTTGGTCCGAGCAAGAAACGCGCAAAAGCGAATCGTCTGAGAAACGGCAAACGAAAGAAACTAAGAGACGCCGTCAATTGTTCAGCGACCTCGACGCCAACCATCTCGGCGACTTGGTTGTCATCCAGCCCTCGCAGGTTGTCAACGACAACATCGACGTTGAGATCGCGCACACGTTCATGGGCGTGCTTCCTACGAATATTCGCCGCCGCTACACCACCATCGTGTTGGGAAAACTCAGCCTCGATCAGTGCCATACGCCAATACGCACCGGTGACTTGAGCCTCCACGGGCAATTCCTTCAAGAGTCCAGAGGTCTTTGTTGCAACCCAAGAGTCAATGTTTCGTGCCCGGCTCAACAAAGTGAGAGTCGATTCGGATTCCTCTTCTTCCGTGGCAAAAACGATGTTCTGATTGAGAAACCAAGAATTCCTTTCGACCAAACGGTCGGCAGCGCGTGCCAAGAACAGAAACAAACGCAATAGGCGAATAACTGGACGTGCCAAGCGCAACACACGAGCAACTCGTACAAGACGTGCCGTGCGAACGAAACGTAACTTGTCGACTGCCATTAGTCCGTGGAGTAGACCGAATGGCAAAGACGGTAGGAACTCAGTAATGAAATTGCGTCGAAAATAGGCTAGTCGAGTCGGACTGAGGACAAGGCGAACCATGAAATCCCAAAGTAAAACGACGCAAATCAGCGTATCCACCCAAATGGTCCAGCCAATACCGGTCCAAATGTGACTGCCAATCTCGCGCCAGCCTTGCTCAGTTGTTGGATCTGTCTTGAGGGATTCCGCAGCAAGGTCTTCACCAGGTCCGCCGAAATGGTCAACCACAATGAGTAGCATCACCAACATGATCAGCCAGAAAACCAGCTTTTCCCAGCGCTTAACTTGCGCCGGGCCGAAGGCTCGGTCTAAGCGCCGAGCAAGAATTCGGTCTGAGATCACATGGCCGATACGTCGTACCATTCGCTCTAGCTTCTTGTAACTTCGTCGAGCGGCCTCTCCACCTTCGTAACCTTTTGGAGCGATGCTCGAATTGGCAAGCTTGGCGACGACTTTCATGCCCAAGGCGATCGCCTTACCATCTTCTTCTAGACGCCGAAGTTTTTCGATGCGATCGTCGCTTCGGTCGTCGTAAGAATCGACCCTGGCTTGATCAAGCTCACCCGTGATCCACCGCGCCGATTCCGCGGCGATATCGAAACCCTTCGTTTCACGATTCGCTTTCAAGAACTCGACGAACATCTCGCGCAACCGTCGACTTTCGGAGGCGAGCTTCAACGATAGTTCTTGCAGTGAGATCTTTCCGGAGTCCATTGGCTGTTGGTCGCCAGAGGCAACCAAGTCAAACGATGAAGCGGCCAAGGCCCGAGAGAGCCTGAAGACCCGATAGGCGTCTTCGACGTGGCATGTGGTGATTTCCTTGGCGGCAGCAATCTGTTGGGTCGCTTGGGCCGCCAAGACGTTCGCGCGAAGAACAAGGATCTTGGCCTTGGTTGCCACGATCAGGGCATTGTCCGCCACGAGACGTTCGCTTTCGTCATCGGGAGTCAATGCATCGCCATCAAGAGCGTTGTCGATATCGCGCAACTCTTGAATCAAAAACGGTGTTTCGTCTCGAGCCTGGCGCTCTTCGATTTCTCGAGCCATGCGCAAGAGGAGTCGACTGACCGCACGCAGAACAGCGCAGCGTCTTGCAGTCTCATCGTCCTTGGCACCGGAGTTCCGAAAAAAAGCGCGTGCCGAGGCTTCGAGTTCTTCAAGACCAAGTGCGAGTTGATCGAGACAAGAGCCGCTGTCGACGTGCTTCCCTAGTCCTTCGAGACTCATCCCTGCCGACAAGGCGTTGCGCCAAAGCTCAGCGGCTTGATCCAGGTCACCGCTCAGTCGCGCGTGGTCGCGTAGGGACACTATGGCGATATGAAGGTCGTGAAATGCCCCCCGCATCTGAGCGTCGTCAAATTGCTGTGATTTATTCTGGTCCATGAATTAGATCTTGGGCAAGACAGTCGCCGCAATTGCCAATACCGTCAAGGAGACAAGCACAATTCCAATAAGGTTGACGATAATTCCCGCCTTTATCATCGACTTGATCGAGATTCGGCCGGAAGCAAAGACAATCGCGTTGGGCGGGGTCGCAACCGGAAGCATAAAGGCACAAGACGCAGACAAAGTCGCGGCAAAAGCCAAGAGTCGCCCGAGTGAGTCGGAACCAACTTGTGAAACGATGGGTACAACCACCGACGTTGTGGCGGTATTTGACGCAACCTCCGTCACCAGGGTCATGATCCCGGCGGTGGCCGGTACCAACACGATTGCCCCAGCTTGCTCGAGTGATTCAAGAGAAGATCCAATCCAGGCCGACAAGCTCAAGAGCTCACCCTGCGAAGATCCCACTTGAAAAGATTGGGCAATGGCGAATCCGCCGCCTAATAAGAGAAGCATGCCCCAGGGTAATTTTTTGGCTGTATCCCAATCAGCGAGAGGAATCCGATCAGGTCCGGGTCGCCACAAGCAGAGTAGGACGACGCCCAAGATCGCGGCAGCAGAATCGCCGACGCCAGCTTTTGCACCAGCACCGAGCCAACCGACACCGAGGGCGTTTAACCCTGTTATCCAGCCGGGAATCTCCAAGGACCCGAGGGCCACGTCACGCCTTGTGACCCAAAGTGTTACTACCACGGCAAAAACAGTGGCAACGGCTCGCTCTTGGCGAGTTAGTCGACCAAGCTTCTTGAGTCGTTTGCGTACGAGGTCGTGTTCTCCAAAGCTGATTTCAGCTGTTGCATTCTTGAAGTGACGTTTCAAAACAAACCAAACAGCAATGATAAAGACACAAACCAAAGGAATGCAAATGAGCATCCATTGGGCGAATGATGGTTGCCCCAACTCTTCAAAGTGCCTTTGGAATATGCCATTGGGGGCGGTGCCAATCGGAGTCCCCATGCCGCCGATATTGGCGGCATAGGCGACCGACAAGAGAAGCGCCGTGGCGAAACGGGACTTCGTCTCCTCATCAGCTCCTTTGCCTGTAAGTTCATCGCAAAGGGCAATACAAATCGGGAGCATCATCAACGTCGTCGCTGTGTTTGAGATCCACATCGACAAGGTCGCCACGGCCACCATGATACCCAGCATCGTGCGCGCCGGCTTGGTGCCGAATAGAGCAATTAGATTGAGTGCCAAACGTCGGTGCAAGTGCCATCTCTCAATTGTAAGAGCGATGAAGAATCCACCGAAAAAGAGAAAAGTCAAGTCGTTGGCATAGGCGCCAGTGGCTTGGTCGGAAGACATGATTCCCAACATGGGAAACAAGATCAGAGGCAGAATCGAAGTAACGGGGATTGGCAAGACCTCCGAAACCCAGAGAATGGCCATCAACGCGGTTACGCCCAGAGCTCGAAAGCCCCTTGGATCGAGGCGCTCAGGACACTCCAAGACCAAGGGCAGCGCCAAGGCGACAAGGCCACAACACCACACAATGGCTCGAATTCGACTATCACGGCTGTTTTTCATCATCCAAATTGCGCCCTTGAGCGCCCCACCATGCCCCTTATAATGCCGACCGTTCGCCAGAGTAGCTCAATGGTAGAGCACTGCTTTCGTAAAGCAGGGGTTGAGGGTTCAATTCCCTCCTCTGGCTCTAAGCGGCTTTCACTTCCAAGTGAAAGCCGTTTTTTCTTACCCACACGCACGGCGCCCAATTCAGCTGATCTGTCCCAGACTGACTGGCCACAAGGCTCCGGTCGCAGAAGGCAGGCTCGTCGGCCGATCAAAGATCTTGTCGTTCGCCAAGAGCGCAAAAAGCACCGCCTCCTTGGCATCAGGATCATGCCCGTAATCCATTAAATCCTCTACCGGCACGGGATCAAAATTTCGCCGAAGATGGTGCATAAGTGTCTTGTTGTGGATGCCACCGCCACTGACAACAACACGGCGAAGCGGCGCCGGAGCAATCCACTGATCAAAACCCCGTTTGACGGCAACGGCAACAAACGCCGTCATCGTCGCCAAGATGTCGATGAGATTGCGATGCTTGTTGCGATTCAAGAGTTTGCTCACCCATTCCTCGCCGAATTCCTCACGTCCTGTGCTCTTTGGTGGCGCCAGCTCAAGATAGGGTAAGGAACGTAGTTGATCCAAAAGGAGGTTGTCGATTGTGCCCATCGCAGCCAAGCGGCCATCGCGGTCAAACTGTTCCTTGTGGGCGGTCAACAAACGGGTGATCTCATTCAGCGGCAGATTGGCCGGACCGGTGTCAAATGCGACGACACCTTCCAAGTCAGAGGCGACATAACACACATTGCCAATACCACCGAGATTGAGAAGCATGGTTCCGGGTTGTTCACGGAACAAGAGATAGTCCAAATAAGGCATGAGCGGAGCACCTTGGCCACCTGCGGCCAAATCTGCGGCTCGAAAGTTGGAGACCACAAGGGCCCCAGTCCGCTCAGCAATAATGGCAGGATCTCCCAGTTGGAGACTCACACCCATTTCTCCGGTGCGACGCGGTGGTTCGTGAAAAACTGTGACGCCGTGGCTGCCGACAATTTGCACATCTTCACGATGCAAGCCAGCTTTGTGTATCAGATGCAGAACGGACTCGGCGAGAAATTGGCCCAAGTCACGATTCAACCAAGCTAGCTCCTGCGGTGCGAGAGATTGAGGAGCGATGAGTTGGCGTTTCAGCCTTGGGGGTAGAGAGTACATTTCAAACTCTTCAAGCCCGAAGATGGATTCAAAACCGCAGTGTTCGACTTGAATAAGAGCGGCATCCACTCCGTCTAGGGAGGTGCCAATGTTGAGTCCAACGACCCGTCTTTGCTTCAGCTTTCTGATCTCGAACGCTCTGTCTGTCACTTCATCTCCTTGTGGAATAGCGAGCAAAGTTCAACCGGATTTGGGCAATCCCACCATTCTGGGTTGTCCCAAGCAAACCTATGCTAAACTTAACCATCGAATCGGGAAAGGATAACGATATGGCCAAAATCCTCATTGTGGATGACGAGGACTCCGTCCGAAAGTCCGTCAGCATGATTCTTCGCTATGCCCGGTATGAAGTCCTCGAGGCCGCGACCGGGAGACGCGCCTTGACGGCCTTAGCGGAGAATGAAGGGGTCACTGCTGTCCTTTGCGATGTCAAAATGCCGGAAATGGACGGCCTTGAGGCCTTGACGAAGATCTCTGAGACCTATCCAGGCCTTCCGGTCATCATGATTTCTGGACATGGAACCATCGACACCGCTGTCGAGGCAACAAAACGTGGCGCTTTCGATTTCTTGGAAAAACCTCTGGATCAAGATCGCCTCCTGCTATGTGTTCGCAATGCTCTGGAACGTGCGGCCCTGAAAACCGAAGCTCAGACTCTCAGAGGCGCCCTCGAAGACAAATGGCGAATTCTCGGCGAATCCTTGGCGATCAAGGAATTGCGCCAGACAATCGAGAGAATCGGTCCCACGGACGCTCGCGTTCTTATCACCGGCGACAATGGCACGGGAAAAGAGTTGGTTGCTCGCAATCTGCACGCCTTTTCAAGCCGCAGGGCCAGGCCATTTATTGATGTGAACTGCGCTGCTATTCCAAGCGAACTCATCGAAAGCGAACTCTTCGGCCATGAGAAAGGAGCGTTCACTGGGGCCGAGCAACAAAAACGTGGGCGTTTTGAGCAAGCCCACGAAGGGACGCTCTTCCTTGATGAAATTGGCGACATGGCCCTTGAGGCTCAGGCCAAAGTGCTGCGTGTCTTAGAAACAAACGAAGTTCAACGCGTGGGAAGCAGTGATCGCATTAAGGTCGATGTGCGAGTCATAGCCGCCACCAACAAGAACGTTGAAGAAGAAGTTTCTCAAGGCCGCTTCCGAGAAGACTTGATGTTCAGACTGAACGTTATTCCTATCCACATTCCGCCGCTCAGAGAACGCCCGGAGGACATTCAAGGACTCTTGGAACGTTTCACCGTGGATATCTGTCACAAGTATGACCTGGAACCCAAGAGTTTCAGTGCTGAAGCTCAGGATCACATGCGCCGTCTCCAATGGCCAGGCAATGTCCGTGAACTTCGCAACTTCAGTGAACGCGCCGTCCTTTTGTCGATGGATTCGGAAATAACCTTAGAAGATCTTGAACGCCTGACAACAAAGACATCAGCAGTACTCAGCGAGAGTATTTTTGCAATCAACACATTTGAGGAATTCAAAGCCACCAGTGAACGTTTGTTCTTGCAGAAGAAGCTCGAGGAGAACGACTGGAATATCAAGCGAACTGCCGAATCCCTGGGGATGCAGCGAAGCAACCTCTACAAGAAAATTGATCGATACAATCTGAAATGAAACCTGACACCTACAACACTCTACTCGCTCTCTGCCTTCTTGTTTCGCTTGCCGCATGCGCCGGCGCTTCCAAAACGGAAAACGAGAAGTCGGATAACCTGCCTGACATCCGCACGAGCCCGTTGGGCATTGACCAACCGGACCCAGAACGCCTGGCACAATCCGCGATTGATGCCTACGGCGTCGGTGACGTGTGGGGATTCCTCTCGCACTTCGGTTTCATGGATGCTCAAACTGGGGCTTACTTCACGCCTGTCAACGACAAAGACGACCCCTTCCATGGCACGAAAATGAATGAATTGCGGCCCTTGGCAAGGAGCCTTTTCCCCTTGATGAACAGTAAGAGTAGCTCAATTGTCTTTGGCCGGCCCAAGACCGTGAGGAATCGTCCTCTGACAGTCGATGTTCCTTTCACTGTCACCTATGACTTTTCCCAGTTGACCGCGGCCGAGCAGGACGCCACGCTCTTGGAAGTCAACACGTCTTTGCACAGCCAAGGCCAGCCAACAATTACCTTTGAACAATATGTTGAGAAAGTCATGGCGCTGCCCGCCGAGTCAGGCCATCGATTCATCTACCGGGAAAAACGATGGTACATCGATGGGGCCCAATGGCGCCCCTATCGTATCAAGCAGTGAATTGTGGCTGTTTATTCCTGGAAACAGTGGGTTGCTAGGCCCAGAATTCCGGCTCGCTGACGTACCACACACCACGCTTGGTGATCTCGTCGCGGTCGCAAGGAGCAATCTCATCAGTGATATCTTCATGGAAGAGTCGATACACTTGTTGAATGCGTGCTAAGAGTGCATCGGGGAATCTCTCTTGGACTCGTTGTTGAGACAAGTCCAAGGCTTCACCGAAACTGTTGGCGGTCAAGCCAAAGCCGAAGAATGCGATACCAGCTTCCGTGCTACCCTCGAAGCTCAAGTCAAACTCAAGATGAACCCAATAAGGAGTCAGAGAGCCAGCGGGCACCCCTTCGTCCACATTGATCGGGAGCATGCCCAAACTCTCGATGAGTGAGAACTTGATGTCATATTCGTCCATCAGTGCTTCTTCATCGACAATGAGAACATCACGGTGCTGGTGCTCAAAATTCTCGATGCAAGGAATGTCGTTGATTTGGGGCAAGGACAATTGTCCTATGAGTTCTTCCACATCCTCACGCATCTCAAGGCCACAGGAAATGTAGATCGTACCGTGCTCTTCAATGAACACTTCGATCGCTGGTTCTGGAGCAACTGCACCGAATCCACAGCGACCGGCTTCGACAAGATACTCGCCGTAGGTACTCCACGCCTGTAGCAGACGACTCAAGTCAACTGGGTCTGCGGAGCGATAGGAGTCGGAGTCGCGATAGGCGTCGAACGACAGTTCTTCGAACAAGCCATAAACTTCATGAGGCAAAAGGCCTTCGAGCAACATACCCATGGCGCTCGGAACCAACTCTGCAGAAAGCAGAATGCGGTATTCGTATTGGTCATCCACCAACTCGTCACCCAAGACAAAACGTGAGTCGTAGCCTTGTGAGAGAGCGACCTGATCACCACAGGGATAGACACCAATGGGGCAATTGACGTCGCCTGATGCCTTGCGCCCGAGGTTGCTCCGGATTTTGTACGGAGCGTATACCAGGGGTGAATTTGACATCAAGTAATTCCTCCGACTATGAACGATTCCCATTGGCAAAACCGGCGAGGTCGCGCCGACTCGAAGCGCATTATATACGTGACAAGGGACCGGGCAAGCAGTCCTCAATTCTGCGCAGAAACACCGTCAGAGGAACTGCGAGCCCTTTACCGCCTTCTTTGTCACCGAAGGTATTGCCCACAATCACCTTCGGTCCAAGGAGTGCATGACCACGACGGTGATGATCGTTCACTGAAGAATACGACAAGTTAAGAACACCGGTGGCGAGGAGATCGAATTACGCCGCAGATGACTCCGAATGGAAGGATGGAAGACCACAAGCGACAAGGACTTAGGAAATCGAGAAAAGAGTTCACGGTCCAGATGAGAGGATTATTTGAAGAATATTGGTTCAGCCACATTATTCCCGATCTTGTGGCCTTCAACCGCAGCAAAGCGCCTGCCCCGGAGCATGAACGTGCATCTGCAGCCAGTGAGCGGTCAACGAGAGTTCATGAGAAGTCGAAGAAACAGCCACGAACTTCAGCCCGGAGTAGATAGGTAAATCAGTGACCGCAATTGACCACAATCTCATGACTAAGATGGGCTACAGTGAGACTGACACTAAGACGGCAGCCACAATCGTCGTCACAAGGGCAATCATGAGCAGAAACTTGAAAGTCAGCCGATTCGAGTGAGAGCCGCCACCAAGACCTTCGATGAGACGCACTTCAGGAGAATCGTCATCAAGAGCGGGCACCATGCCCGGCTCCACAGGAACACATTCATAAACTCTGTCTCTGATCTTGATGTGACCTTCGAGACCTTGCTTTGATAATTCGGACTCGTACCGTCGGTAGTTCTCAAGGACCCGAATCTTAGCTGCGGTCAAGACTTCGAGCACAGTCTGATTTTTTGGACCGGTCACATGCAATTCTGGGGTCCAGCCGGATTTCTCCGTGATGAACACCCGCTGCCGATCCATTTCTGCGTCCTCATAGATCTGCACCAAGAGAGGCAGTTCTTCAGGCTTGCGAGACAAACTCTCGAGCTGTCTCAAGAAACCGTGATAGTGTTGTGCAGCTCCATCTTGGTTGGGTTCACGATCATCGAGGTAGACAATCGCGTCTGCTGATCGATAGATAAGAACGTCATTTGCTGATGTCTTTGACTCACCTGGTCTAGCCATGACATCGATCTTGACTTGCATGCCAAAGAGACTGTCCGATTCTGTTAGTGGCCAGCGAAACCCAACGATGCGATCACCACCTGCATGAATGACCGTGAGCTTCTCTACGCCGCCCTTAGAAAGCTCGTCGTAGAGTTCACGAATCGTGGCAAATTTGGTCGCAAGGTGATGACCAGAGAGAACAACTCGAAAGATGATCTCGCGATTATCAACTTTGATTTCGACCATCTGTTTCTATTCTCGGTAGATTTCGATCGCCCCATGGGCGTCACGACATGCCAACACAATTCGGCCACCAGAATAAAAGGAAATCGCACGCGTCCCGGTATCTGAACGATAAGCGTGAAGAAGCCTGTCTGACTTGGCGTCGATGAGGATCTGCCGCCCGTCGCGCAACTCAAGCAGGAACTTGCCATCGTCCAGCGGAAAGAGTTTCCCGGTCGATTGTCTCAAAAGGTTAGACCACTCACGTCCCAAAACTCGAGTCTGAAGTTCCGCGTTGATCTCGAAGACACCGCCGTCAGCAATGGCATAGAGCAAACGATTGCCCAAAACGATGGGTGAATCCAGAACTCGATAACGGTTGTCAAACGTCAATGAACTCTTGAGGTCTTGGGCGATCTGGTGGATACGCCCGACGTCATCACTGACAAAAATGGAATTCAAGAAGACGACGGGTTTCCCCGAGAACCGTCCTTTTCTTTGCCCAATGACCACGCCAGTTTTGCCGTCAATCTCAATTAGGCTTCCAGCTTGATCGACAAGAAGGACGCGGCCTCCCCCATTGACCAAGTGGACAACAGGTGATGCCAAAGCGATTGAACGTTTCGATTCCTTGCCGGATCCACTCAGGAAGGATATTTTTGGATGACCGTCATGGGTGGCAACGATAAAAGTCTCTGCAAATGCCACAAGACCAGCGATCGGATCAACTGACAACGAAACGTCCCAGTTTTTCCTTGTTTTGGAACTCGAATGAAGAAAGAGCACATGCCCTTCCGTGGTTCCAAAAGCGGCGCCCCCGTTGGCAACAACGACGGGGCTTGAAGGCGTTACGAAAGACCGTGGTTTGAAGCTCTTGGGGACAGCAGTGAGGGACTTGGCTCGATAGACCACACCATTGCCCGCCAAGTACACAATCGCATCTCCGTCTAAGGCCACGCTGAAGATGCGGTCACCGATTTCACGCCGTTCAGCGGGAAGCTTTTCCAAGACGATTTCGGTGCGAAAGGGGCTCCTGTCCCAACTCAGCTGTTTTTCTATTGTCCTAAACCCGGTGCGTGAAACTTCAATGCGGCGGCGTGGGTTCATGGCTGTCAACAGCAACTGGCGACGCCCTCGCGCGTCATGGCCCTTATCGTCGACAAGCAGGGAATCTCCTGGAGCTGCAGCAATTTCAAGAGGAACTTGGACTTGAGCCCAGGCTTCTCGCGAAACGACACGCACAGACTTTGGACTCAAGTGGTCGTCGCTTTCAGCGAAAAAAGTCGCGCGGGCGACGTCGAAAGCCGCCTTGCGATTCCCCTTGCTGAGCGCATCCTTGATCTCCTTAAGGGCAGTCGTCTCGCGAACCAGGTGGGATTTGATCTCGTCGATTCGTTCCGGGATTTTGCGGTCTTCGTGTCGGCCCCACGGCTCCTGAGACGACTTGCCCAGCTCTTGCCAAGCCGCTTCATAAGAGCGCAGTGCACTTTTCAAATCACCAACGACGAGATGTCCTTTGGCGCGATTCAAGTTCTCTTCGGCTCGACGGATGCAATGTCTTTCATTGTCGCGGACTTTGTTGCGAGCCTTCTGAAAATCCTGGCGCAGACGCCTGGCGCGAGACTCAGCGAAACTCTGACGTTCCTTGGCACGCTTAGATGCTTTCGTCAGCGGATAACGCTCAACGAAACCAGCGTAGCGTTGCGCTTGGGCGCGCCAACCTTGCTCGTTTACGATGTTGGCTTCGCTATCGTAGACTTGATCGTATTCGGCTTCAGCGCTGTTGTGATAATAAAGATAGCAAACACCAGCACCGACGAGCAGGAGAACACCAAGCAAGAAAGCGACACCGGCCATTTTTCGTCGGTGGACTTTCGCCAAGCTTCGACGGATCTCAGCCATCTTTTGTAGGCAAATATCCTTGGTGGCTGAATCAAAACTGACGACAAGTTTGTAAGAATTGAGAGCCCCCTCCAGATCTCCAACGGCATGGAGACGCGCTGCCAGTCGCATGTAGGTTTCGATCGCTTCGTTGATCTGACCGCTCTTGGCGAAAACGCGAGCCTGCAGATATGACAAACCGATATCGTCCGGGGCAATGATCAATAGGTGGTCGAGAACACGCTGGGCATCGCGGTAGCGATTCGACTCAAAGTAGAAGTGGCACAGTTTGAGACCAAGATCCAAAGTCTTGCGATCGTCAACACTGAGTACTTCATCAATCTGCGACAAGAGAACCAAGCCTTGCTCAAGCGACTTGAAGTCGGTGGGCAATATGGTCATCAGATACTGATAAATAGCAAGGGCTTCACGGATGAGCCCCTTGTCCACGAGAGAGATGGCGCAAAACTTGTAGTGTGCTGCTGCCTTCGCCACACGATCTTCACGAAGATACGCTTGGGCCAAGCGCTTATGGAGTGCGATGCTCCGGCGATCGTAGCGAACAGCGCATTTGAACAGTCGGATGCCATCGTCGTGGCGTCCTTCTTTCACCAATCGGTCACCAACCTCGATGAGATCTTCAAGACCCAGCTTTCGAACGAATCCTTGTTCATTCAAGTTGGACAGAGCGAGATCGACGTGATAACGCGGTAGACCGGTGGCATCGGTGATTTCTTGGGACCCACGAACGCTGTCAACATGGCTGTGGACGATGCGCTCCACACAAGCAAGTTTTTCTATGTTGGCGATTTCGTGAGAGTGCGACCAAATGTCCTTGTCGCCGCCGATTTGAGCTGTGACTCGGGCCCACTCATCCTGGCGTCTCGCAGCTTCCATGACGGTGAGATCAAGGACAAAAAACCGGCGCTCAGGATCTTCTTCGGGCCAGGATTCTTCATCGAGATGAAAGCTGACATTCTTCCACAAGAAAATCTCGAGAATGAACTCCTCTTGGAGTTTGGCCAGGGCCCCTTCCACCTGGGCGTTTGTGAGGCGGGCACGTTTGAGCAGGTAATTGACCGGCGCGACTTTGAACTGCCGCGCCTTTTCGACAGCATCACGATAGTCCTCATAGGATAGTTCCCCTTGGTCAACCAAGAGGGCTGCCAGATCCCGCTTGGCAGGAATATTCAAGAGCCCCACTCTGTCTGCGTCAAGAACGAGCGCGCGCTTATCCAGAATGTTGCCACGATTCTGGAGATGCAAGACACCTCGCTTGCGATTCATTGCCAACATCTGGAAGACGTTTGACAGATCGACGCTGAGCAAGTCTCCACGGATGGCCATACACGGGTCCTCACAACAAAAAGGGGCGAGTCCTGCACGGCCGGGCTGCCCAAAAGAGATCTCTGAAGACCCTATCGGCACAAATCGGCCCTTTCGATAACCCGAATTTATGACAAAAGATCCCCGGTGGTAGGGGAAATTCCCCATAAGGGATGAATCATAAACCATTTACTAACAACAACTTAATGATTGATAGTAGAGGCTTGCCGAAATCACCATGTGTGGAGTAGAATCCCATTCCCGCCTGGTAGCTTGGGTAGTTTCCCGGCGTGTTTTGGAGCCCTTATGCTGCGATCGATTCCAAATATGACCAAAACCGTCCTGACGCGTACATGGTTGAACCTGAACGGTCGATGGCAATTCCTTCGGGGTCGTAACTGTGCAAGTTATGAACTGGCCTACGAAACATTCCATCAGCTGCTGGACGAGGCGCCGCGCTCATTCACGGCCCATTTCTTCCTCGGCCAGATCGCCCGTGAGCGAGGGCAAGCCCGCTTAGCCTTTGACCACTATCTTGCGGCCTACTCCAGTTCGATCACCCGATTCAATCGAAGTGGCCTACCTGATGACCTGAAGAACCACATCGCGCTCCGGCATGGCCTCGGACGCACTCAGAAAGTCGCAATCCACGAGTTTGACGAAACCCCTGCCCCACTGTTGCAGGATGGCTACAACCACGCCCCGGAACCTGAGGCACACTTCGACATTCATTTGGCGAATCATGGCGACTACAGAATCAGTGATTTCCGCAGCCAAGAAGAAGCAGAACGCTTTGAGAGCATGCCGCCCATCACTGCCGAAGAGCTTGAAAATGTCGATTTGGACGTTCTCATCGGCCAGCTCCAGGGCAAGCGCTAAGGATCTCAGCAACAATCGCTCCGTATTCCGCCCTGGACGCCTGTTCCTTCCTCCCCCTGCTTCATATCATGTCCCACCTCGCGGGGTCCGCTCCCTGAAGGTATTGGAATAAAAGAGGAATCTGATGAAGCGCACACCCCTGCACCAAAAACACGTGGATCAAGGTGCTCGAATGATCGATTTTGGCGGCTGGGAAATGCCAGTCACCTACACAGACATCACCTCGGAACATAAGACAGTCCGAGAAGGGGTCGGCCTTTTTGACCTCGGCCACATGGGGCGCGTCCGCATTCACGGTGCCATGGCCCATGATTTGGTCCAAAAAGCACAGACAAACAACCTGGATACCATCAAGGTCGGCCAGATCCGTTATGCCATGCTGCTGCAAGATGACGGCGGTGTGATTGACGACATCCTGGTGCACCATCGGGAGAATGACGTGTTCTTGGTGGTCAATGCTTCAAATCGTGAGCGCGACGTGGCACGCTTGGAAGAATTGGCCGCGGGCATGGATGTAACGATCGACGATCTCTCCGATGAAATGAGCATGATCGCCTTGCAAGGGCCCAAATCGTCCCAAGTGGTGGCCAAAATCGCGCCCCTGATTGATGTGGCCAGCATCGGTTACTACAAGTTGGCCGAAGGTGAAATCGGCGGACAACCAGGCATGCTTACACGTACCGGTTATACCGGCGAAGATGGTTTTGAGATCTATGCCCCTGCCAGCATCATTGGCGAATTGTGGGACCAAGCCCTGGTGCTTGGCAAAGAATTTGGCATCCAATGCTGCGGATTGGGTGCCCGGGACACTTTGCGACTGGAGGCGGGAATGCCCCTTTACGGCCATGAGATCACCGAAGAGATCAACCCTGTCGAAGCGGGTCTCATGTTCGGGGTACGCTTGAAGAAACCCGACTACCCGGGCAAGGACGTCATCGCCAAAGTGAAAGAGGAAGGCCCCAAGCGCAAGATCGTTGGCCTAGTCGTTGAAGGCCGGCGAATCCCACGTGAAGGGTACGCCATCATGAAAGGCGATACCGCCGTGGGGCATGTTGCCAGTGGTAGTTGGTCCCCAACTTTTGAGCGTGCCATCGCAACCGCCTTGGTCGCATCTGACGTCTTGGCCGATGCCCCTCAGTTGGAAGTGGATATTCGCGGCAAACGCGCTCCGGCGCAAATTGTCGATTTGCCTTTCTACAAGCGAGACGGAAGTGGCTCGCTCAACAGTTAAGTCCTTTGCAAGGAGATGCGAAGTATGCGTCCTGAAGATCGTAAGTACCTGAAGTCCCATGAATGGGTCAAAGTTGAAGGCGAATATGCCTACATTGGCATTACCGACTATGCCGTTGGACACCTCTCGGATTTGGTTTTTCTCGACCTACCCGACTTGGGCACGGACTTGATGAAAGAAGAACCTTTCGCCGAAATCGAATCCGTAAAAGCAGTGTCCGACCTCTATTGCCCCATTACCGGTGAAGTCGTTGAACAAAACGAAGAGCTCCTTGGCGATCTCAACATTTTGACCAGCGATCCCTGGGACAAGGGTTGGATGGTCAAGGTCCGCATGCAAATCCCATCTGAGGTGGATCAATTGCTTGACGCCGCAGGTTACGAGAAATCTCTGGACGACGCCTGAGAGAAGGGCGAGAGCCGACTCAAGCTAAGAAGTAGTCCAAGGGACAAGACACGATGAGATACAGTGCCATAACACCAACGGCAAGACGCCAGATGCTCGACAGCGTCGGTGTCAAGGATGTTGCCGAGCTTCTCGACACCATCCCAGCCGACGTGCGAGTTAAGAATCCGATTCAAGTTGCTGGCCCCATGGCTGAAGCTGAATTGCGCGGACGCTTAGAAACTCTCAAGGGAAGACGGCCCAAGCTTTCATTCGCTGGAGCTGGGCTTTACCAACACTTTGTGCCAGCCACGGTCGATTCCTTGGCAGCTCGCAGTGAATGGGTCACGAGCTACACGCCCTACCAGCCTGAGCTGGCTCAGGGCACATTGACGATGTACTATGAATTTCAAACATACATCGCCCAGCTCACCGGACAAGAAATCGCCAATTCAGGCATGTATGATGGTTCCACTTCAATGGTGGAAGCTGTGCTCATGGCGCTCCGTATCCGTCCAAAGGCTGACAAGACTGTCTATGCATCTTGTGGCCTGCACCCTTCCTACTTGTCCGTGCTCAGAACCTACATGCGCTTCGCCAAAGTTGAAGTCAAAGAGGTTCCGCTCAACAAGACCTCGGGCCGCACAGACTGGAGCGAAGTATCTGGGCTGGATCAAGCGGCTGCCGTCGTCATTCAGTCGCCAAACTTCTTTGGCATGATTGATGACTGCGACGGCGTTCCAGATGGAGCCTTCAAGATCGGTGTTTGCACGGAAGCCTTGTCGATGGCTATCCTCGAACCCCTCCCCGTCGACATCATGACAGGGGAATGTCAGAGTTTCGGCATCCCGCTACAACTTGGCGGCCCCACGGCTGGTTTCTTCGCCACCAAGAAATCTCTGGTTCGAAAAATGCCAGGTCGATTGGTAGGCCGGACAGTTGATGCCGAAGGAGAAGAAGCTTTCTGCATTACCCTGGCAACACGAGAACAGTTTATTCGACGGGAAAAAGCGACTAGTAATATCTGTACTTCATCCGGCCTCATGTGCCTTCGCTCGACGATCTACTTGTCGATGTTGGGTGGCAAGGGTTTGGTTGAATTGGCCAAGAAGAACGCCTCTACAGCGGCCTACTTCGCCGCCGGGTTGACCAACTTGGGATTCACTCGTGTTCACGATGGCCCTGTCTTTAACGAGTTCGTCATCGATGCTTCCTCTCGTCCCCAAGCGTTCGAGAAACTCCTCGAACATGACATTGTCTTGGGCGTGCCTTTGGAGCAATTCGATAGCAGCCGCAAGAACCAGTTCTTGGTGGCTTTCACGGAACTTCACTACGGTCGGGCTGAAGCTCATATGCAGGAGATAAGAGACCTTGTTCTGCAATCCTGAAAAAACCATATTCCCGCTCAATGACTCAGCCCTTGACGGCTTTCAAGTCACCGGCACGAATAGTCCCATTGATGCCTACTTGCCAACATATCCGATGCGAAATGCTACTGGCGGCGGGATCAGCCAGACCACAGAGATTGATGTTGTCAGGCACTACACCAGGTTGAGCTTGCTCAATTTTGACATTGACCGGGGCATGTACCCACTTGGTAGTTGTACAATGAAACACAACCCAAGGGTCAATGAAGCGGTCGCCGCCGATCCCTTTTGGGCTGACTGCCACCCACTCTGGCCGGAGGTCTTCCTCACCGGCCACAAGACCATCATGCAAGAAGTGAAAGACGACCTCAAAGCCCTCTCAGGTTTTGACGAGGTTTCGATCCTTCCGGCCGCGGGAGCCCACGGTGAGCTCACATCGACCTTCATGATCAAGGCTTATCACGAAGATAGGGGCAACACTCATAAGACTGTCATTTTGACCCCTGATACAGCCCATGGCACGAACCCAGCGTCGGCAGCCATGGCCGGGTTCAAGTGCAAGCAAATCCCCAGTGGCCCGGAAGGATTCTTGCGCTACGAAGATGTCTTGCCTCATCTTACAGATGAGGTCGCCGCACTCATGGTCACGAATCCGAATACCTTGGGCATTTACGAACGTGACTTTGCTCGCATCGCCGAAGCGGTCCATGACATTGACGGTTTGATCTACATGGATGGTGCCAATTTCAACGCCATTATGGGTGTCTTTCAACCAGGTGAAATCGGTGCGGACTTGATGCACTGGAATCTGCACAAGACTTTCACCACACCCCATGGCGGTGGCGGCCCGGGCTCTGGACCAATCGGTTTCAACAAGAAACTCGCAGCCTACGCCCCGGAAAGCAATGAGCCGGAGAGTATTGGCTCAATCAAGGCCTTCTTCGGTCAATGGGGCATGTTCATCCGCACATGGTGTTACATCCGCGCACTGGGTGCGGCAGGACTTGCTCAGGTTTCCGAAGAAGCCATCATCAATGCCAACTATCTTCGCTCACAACTGGCAGGTGTGTTGGACATCGCTTACGACACACCGACTCTGCACGAGAGCGTCTTCACCGACAAGAAGTTCCCCAACGGGGTCATCACCAAGGACATGGCAAAACGGTTGATCGACTACGGATTCCATCCACCAACGGTCTACTTTCCCATCATGGTCGACGGCGCCATCATGATCGAGCCGACCGAAACGGAGCCCAAGCACGAGCTTGACCGATTTGTCGCTGCCATCAAGGCCATTGTCAGCGAAATGGACTCTGACCCTGATTTGGTGAAAAACGCACCACACACGACCACAGTAAGACGCGTTGACGAAACACGGGCTGCAAGGCAACTCGACTTGCGTTGGTCCGACCCACAGAACTCATAGGCGGGCTGGCCCGTGATGCGCCTCATCATCGATCCGGAACCCGGGACACCTTCCTGGAACATGGCTGTTGATGAGGCGCTGCTTCGATCTTGCCACCCTCTCACTTTGCGCTTTTACAAGTGGCGGCCATTTGGTTTGTCCCTTGGCCATTTCCAGCCGAACTTGACCGAAGCAGAATCCCGGAGATGGGCGGCACTTGGGATTCCCGTTGTCCGCCGATTGACCGGCGGTGGAGCTATTCTTCACGCTGACGAAATCACTTACAGTTTGACTGGCGAAGATGGCACTCATCCATTCGGGCAAGACGTCGATCATTCCTACAAACTCATACACGAAGTTCTCATCAGCACGCTGCGAAGCATGGGTGTTCCCGCAAGCTACGCCCTGGACGCCCCCGTTGCTATCAAACGTTCGTCACAACCATTCTTCTGCTTCGCCCGCACCACCCGCTTGGACGTCATTGCTGACGGCAAGAAACTGATCGGTTCTGCCAAACGTCGGCGACACAAGCGCGCTTTACAGCACGGCTCGATTATTCTGAGATCTCACCTCGAGG
>JAJRYU010000598.1 GCA_024275615.1 Planctomycetota bacterium | reverse complement strand
CATCGCCCTTCTCCCCTACGTGGCGGAGCATTTTTCAAAGTGTCAGTTTCTTTGGCCCACGGGAGTCAATGAGACTCGTGACGCCTTCAAAGAAATCGTTCGCGAGAAACCTAAGATCGTCATCCATCAGTTTCACGAATCGCAAATCACTGACTTCTACCGGCGTTTGCACTACTACGAGACAAAACAAAGATGAGGATTTCCTACCTGCAAGTCTCAGGGGACAAATTGGCAGAGAGTGCATTTATGAAATGCTAGCCAGTCAATTTAGGCCAAGGCGGCGCGCAAGATCGCTTTCGAGAATGCTCGCTGGATCGAGACGCTTCTTCAGAGTTTGAAAAGCCACAAGGTGCGATTCATCGATATAGCGCCTGAAAGACTCGGCAGTCATGATGCCATCCTTGGCGAGATAGAATCTTCCTCTCGCCGCGAAGACGATGTCTTCCATTTCTCGGACCATTGCCGTCACGCGGCTGTGGTTACTTCGTGTCACGCGGATGTCCAAAGCCTGCGAGAATCCATCCACCGCATAGGGGAGAAGAGACTCCGTTTCCAAATGACGTTTCGTAACTACGAGATAGGGCGGCATGCCCTTCGCTTGGCAAAGAGTCACAAGCTCGCCAAAGACCCGGGCAGCATCAGCCTTAGGGACAAAGGACTGAAACTGAATGAGTCCTCCAGGTTTGTAGGATTTCTTCCATCCCGGAACGTAGTCAAGCAAGAAATGAAAAGCTGCCAGCGCTTGCAGATGAGCCCCCTTCCTTTCGTTTCTCTTGCCGGACAAAAACTTCAAGTAGTTGATAAAACGCATGCCCGGTTTGTTCAAGAAAAACCACAAGCCGCACCACATCCAACTCCTGGGAACAACCCCAAGAAGCGTTGAGGGAAGGCCTTGTTTTTTTACGTCAAAGAAATCCGAGGAAGCGACCTGGGGATGCTTGGCCCGATGAATCAAGCCGCGCCCGAGTTTGTTGTCCGCAGCAAAACCGTCATGCCAACCGACGAGGTAGTCTGACTCAGGAGCCAATCTCTCCATCTCTTCCACCAAGTGGTGAAAACTCTCGACAACGATGGGCTCCACTTCGACTTGACCAGAAGAGACCTTTTTTAGTTTGATCTCGATCTCGACCAAACAACCCAACAAACCGCAGCCACCGATCACTCCGGAAAACACCTCAGCATTCTCCTCGCGAGAACAGTGCAGAAAGTCACCGGAAGTCGTTAGCAAATCAAGACTCAAGATATGATCGCGAAAGCTCCCAAGGGCGAAGTGATTCTTGCCATGGATGTCGAGGCTGCAAGCACCGCCAACTGTGACTTTCATTGTTCCCGGAACGACGGCGGGCCAATAGCCGTCCTCAATTGTGGTTTTCCAGAGCTTCTCTATGGTGACACCGGGTTCGACTTTGGCCACGCCCGTGGACTTGTCCCAAGAGAGAACGCGATCCATGGCAGCCATGTCGAGAACAAGGCCACCATCGTTGAGAGGGGTGTCACCATAGCAGTTGCCGCCTCCGCGCAAGGAAACAGTCTTTCCTTGGGCGATGGCGTCAGCAAGGACCTGCGCCACTTCTTCCTTGGTTTTGGGATGAACGAATTGCACCTGGGCGTGATGAATCATGCCCCAAGACTCAAGTTTTGCGCTCTCAGATTTCGCTGTCACTTTAAATCGTCGTTCGTTTGAAAATGAATGACGGAATACTGCGGATCACAAGAGCCACAAGACTCCACCTACCAAGGACATAAGCACAGCGCCTGCCTGCCTGCATGTGCTTGTAAATGATGTCGGCAGCTCGATCGGCCTTGATGTGCCAAAAAAGCCCGTCCATCCCCTTGGTCATATCGGTATCTAGAAAGCCTGGCTTGATCGTGACGACCTTGATGTTCTTTTTCCAAAGACGATTGTAGAGGGACTCCAGAAACGTCGACAGCCCAGCCTTTGCGGCATGATAGGCTGGCATTCCTGTTCGGCCTCGTTCGCCAGCAATAGAAGATATCCCGCAGATCGTACCGCCGCCGGCCTTGGTGAAACGATTGGCGGCTTCGTTGAGCCAGGCAAGAGCCCCGGTCAGGCCGATCTGCACGATGCTGAGATCTTTCTCAGTGTTAAATTCTTCTGGTCCAACCTTTGGCAAAACACCCGCTGCATAGATCAGTGTGTCTGCTGACCCTAAATCCGATTCGATTCGGTCGAATAGAGTGGACACGGCCCCGAAATCCATGACGTCGTGTGGATAGCTGCGGATAACGGCCTGTGGCGTGGCCTTCTTGGTTTCTTCGCACACCGAATTGAGGCGATCCTGGCGACGCCCCAAGATAGCGACGGGTCGACCTTCGGCAGCAAACCTCATGGCCAAGGCTGCCCCAACGCCGGAAGAGGCACCAACAACGATCACCGAATGAGCAGACATTTTAGGACTTTCCGTCGGACTTCGATGACCTCGAAATCCAGATCACGAACAGAGTGGCAATAAGAAAGGCGGCGGTCGAAAGACCGACGCCTTGCCAGTTTCTTTGTGTCCAGTGGGCTAAGCCAAATTCAGACTCGAGAAACACGAGACCAATTTGGCGGTGCGCATCCACTGATCGAACCTATGTGTCCTCGCTGGCGTCCTCGCCTGGGGCGAAATTCACCAGTTCAAAAACTGCCTTTGAGCCGCCGTCACCCAGACGCCGCTCCGAAAGGCGAAGAATCCGAGTGTAGCCGCCAGGGCGATCCTTGAACATGGGGCCAATGTTGTCAAACAAATGGCGAGCCACATCCTTGGCTTCCTGATGGCTGCCAAGCAAGGTGACAGCACGGCGAACATTGGCCAGGGTTTTGTTCTTGGCCAGTGTGATCAGCTTTTCGGCGTAAGGTCGTGTTTCCTTGGCCTTCTCCACAGTCGTCACAATACGACCGTGCTTAATGAGCTGCATGGCCATATTTTGAAGCAGACGCTTACGATGCTCTGGGCTTCGATTGAGCTTCCGCCCTGCTACGCGATGTCTCATGACAAGATTCCGTTTCTAAGTACTTCTTAAGCTTGCATTGGGATTTGCATGCCCAAGGTTAAATTGAGTTCTGTGAGTTTGGCAACGATCTCTTTGAGTGATGTCTTGCCAAAGTTCCGGACATTCAAGAGGTCCGATTCTGCACGGCAAACAAGCTCGCCAAGAGTCCTAATCTGTTCTGCTTCCAGACAATTGCTGGAGCGCATCGACAGATTGAGTTCAGCGATCGGAAGAGCCATGAGGCGCATAAGCTCCTCCTCCTCCTTCGAAGCTTTCTCTTCTGCTGGCTCTGGCACGTTGTCGGACTCAGGAAGATCTCCACCGGCTTCATCATAGGAAACAAATGGGTTGAGATGTTTCCGATAGATCTTGCTCGCTTCCACCAACGCATGGTCCGGACGAACTGTACCGTCAGTCCAAACATGGATGTAGAGTCGATCATAGTCGGTCAACTTTCCGACTCGTGTGTCCTCGATGTGATAACGAACACGCAAGACCGGCGAGAAAGTTGAATCCATCCAGATCTTGCCGATCTCTTGATCAACATCCTTGCGAGCGCCTTTGCTTGCGCCACGCACGGACCCGGATTCATTCTCTTCAGCAGTGAGGTATCCCCGACCCTTGCGCACCTCCACTTCCATAGAGAAATCCATCTCCTTGGACAGTGTGCAGATGTGAAGACCCGGGTTGACGATCTCGGCGTCCGCTTCCGCGACGAAATCGCCAGCGGTCACCAGACCTTTTTTCTTGACATTCAATGTCAATTTGATCGGTTCATCACCGCCATAACGAACTTTGAGCTCTTTCAAGTTGAGTACGATGTCGGTGACATCCTCAACAACATCGTCAATGGCCATGAATTCGTGTTGTACGCCTGGGATCTTTACCCAAACGACAGCGGTACTCTCCAAAGAGCTGAGGAGTACGCGACGAAGTCCATTACCAATTGTGTGGCCGAAACCGCGTTCAAACGGCTCGACGGAGAATTCAGCATAAGTGTCAGAAAAGGAATCGCGGTTGAGTGAGACCTTATTCGGAAGCTCAAGATTACGCCATCTAATTCGCATTCAGTTCTTCCTCCAGGAAGTCTGTCCTATCTGTTGCCAGAAGGGCCAGAAAATTACTTGGCCATACCTTCGACAATAAGTTGTTCATTGATCTGGAATGGGAATTGTTCACGTGTCGGCATCGCCGTCACTCGAATTTCCATTTTCTCGCGATCAATCTCAAGCCATGCAGGGGCTTCGCCCATGTAGCTTGAACTACCTTCAACCACGTTCTTCACGTGCTTGCGCTTGCGCTCATGGTCAGTGAAAGTAATGACGTCACCCACGCGGATTTGGCGGGAAGGACGATCACAACGGCGACCATTAACAAACGTGTGACCATGCCCAACGATCTGGCGGGCACTGCTCGGCCCATGGCCGAAACCTGCCAAACGAATGACATTGTCGAGACGGCGCTCAACTTCCAACAACAGGTTGTCACCTGTGTTGCCTCTCGTTTGTACTGCACGACCGAAGTAGATTCGGAATTGTTTTTCCATCACGCCATACATGCGTTTCAGCCTTTGCTTCTCACGAAGCTGCATGCCGTAAGAAGACCTGCGAGCCCGGCTCCAGGTTTTCATACCTGGAGGGGTTCCGCGTTTCTCCACCGCGCACTTGACTGTGTGACAGCGCTCTCCCTTGAGGAAGAGTTTCATGCCTTCGCGTCGGCAGAGGCGACATTTTGGTCCGGTGATTCTCGCCATGGCGATTCCACATCCTGTAAGTTCATTCTTTTGGATGAATAACTCATCCACAAATTCGATGTTGCCGTGGTCTGCTTAGACCCGACGGCGTTTGCGAGGACGGCAGCCGTTGTGTGGCAAAGGTGTCACATCAACAATAGCCTTCACGTCCAACCCGCCTGCGCGGATAGCACGGACTGCAGACTCCCGGCCACTGCCAGGCCCCTTCAGCCAAATCTCAACTTCACGCATGCCAAATTTCTTGGCTTTGTCTGCTGCCCGCTCGCCAGCTCTTTGGGCTGCGAATGGGGTGCTCTTGCGTGATCCTTTGTAGCCGATGGTTCCGGCACTATCCCAGCAAAGGACAGCACCAGTCGTATCAGTGATAGTAACGATCGTGTTGTTGAACGTGGCTTTGATATGGGCGATGCCCTTCACCACGTTCTTCCGAACTCGTTTTTTTGCGCCTCTGGCCATCGGTTAGTTCCTGCTTCTATTTCTTCTTGCCAGTAACCGTCTTGCGCGGACCCTTACGAGTACGAGCGTTGGCTTGTGTCTGTTGGCCACGTACCGGCAGGCCACGCATGTGGCGCAATCCTCGGTAGCATCGAATGTCCTTCAGACGCTGAATGTTTTGAATTGTCTGACGACGCAATTGGCCTTCTACGATGAAATTCGCCTGAAGTTCCGAATTGATACGCGTCACATCTTCTTCGCTGAGATCCCGAGCTTTCTGTTCAGGATCAAGGCCCACAGCCTCAATCAGACGGAGAGTTTCTTTTGGACCAAGACCGTAGACATAGGTCAAAGCGATCTTGAGCCTCTTGTCGTTCGGGATGTCGGTGCCCGCGATACGAGCCATCTGATTACCTCAAATTCGGGGCGATTAGCCCTGGCGTTGTTTATGACGAGGGTTTGCGTCGCAAATAATGCGTACTACACCGCGGCGCTTGACCACTTTGCAGCTCTCACAAATCCGTTTTACCGATGCTCTGACCTTCATGGTTCAAGCCTCAAACTAGAATACCTTGGGTACGACCCAGGTAATCCCCTAAGAAAAATAACCGAAAGCGTCCAAACGGACACTTTCCTCCCTTTTCAAGCCTCTCAAATCGAAGGCACAAAAGCCTGCAAAGTAAGGACTTAGGAGCTAACGCCACACATGTGGAGTTGCGAGCCGGGAATTCTAAGAATCCCGCAATTGGGCGGCAAGTCTGGCACCCACTTCTTCCACTGTTCCGTCGGCTTCAATGCGGAGCAAACGCCCACGTTGGTCATAGAAGTCGATCAACTCAGCGGTTGATTCATCGTATACTTTGAGTCGGTTCCGAACCGTCTCCTCTTGATCGTCAACTCTGACATAGAGCTCACCATCGCAATGGTCACAGACGCCATCCTGCTCGGGTGGAAGAGCTTGCGAATGGAAATTCGCGCCACAACCTTTGCAAGTCAAACGGCCAGTCAAACGTGAAACCAGAATCTCCCGACCAATGTGAAAATAGACACAGTGATCAAGCTTGAGATCCAGAGACGCCAACGTCTCATCGAGGCGGTCTGCTTGCACCTGTGTGCGCGGAAAACCGTCCAAAATCCAACCCTTCGAACAATCGGGCTCGCGAAGACGATCCCCGACAACTGCACACATCAACGAATCGGGGATCAACTCCCCTTTTGCCATGAACTCTTGTGCTTGGTTGCCAAGTTCACTTCCCGCTTTAACTGCCGCGCGCAACATGTCACCTGTTGAAATGTGCGCCCAGCCTTCCTGGGCCGCAATCATCTTCGCTTGCGTCCCCTTGCCAGCACCGGGCGGGCCTAAAAACACCAAGTTCATTTTAGCGGCCCCCGCGCCCCCCGCGTTTAGCGGAAGACGAACTCATGAAGCCTTCGTAGTTGCGGCTCATCAATTGAGCATTCAATTTGTCAACAATGTCCAGAGCCACACCAACGATGATCAGGATACCCGTGCCGCCGAGAAAACTCGCCGTCATGAAGTCAACTTGCAAAGTAGACGCCACAATGGTCGGCAAAATCGCAATGACTGCCAAGAAGGCTGACCCTACCAGTGTGATCCGAACCATGATTCGTTCCAAATACTCGGCGGTCTTGCGACCAGGTCGAATCCCAGGAACGAAAGAACCATGCTCCTTCAGATTGTTCGCCATCTCGGCAGGCTGAAACATCATTGATGTCCAGAAGAAACTGAAGAAGAAGATCAGAATAATAAACAACGTGACCCAAACGAAACCACCCGGAGGTAAGAGCTGACCGCCGTCGACAAACACACCGCCGATTAGGTTAGGCAACATTAAGAGGGATGATGCGAAGATCACTGGCATGACGTTAGCCATGTTGACTTTGATGGGCAGGTAATGTTTAGCCCCGCCAAACATTTTGCGCCCCTTCATCAGCTTGGCTTGCTGAATCGGTATTCGCCTTTGTCCTTTGGTGATCATCACAACCGTGAGCACAACAATGATGTACGTCACAATCAGAAGAGCGATGATCAAGATACGACTACGATCTTCCATGGCGTCACTAACAACCCGTGTTGCAACAGATGGCAACCCAGCGATAATGCCAGCCATGATGATCAGGGATGCACCATTGCCGATGCCGTATTCTGTGATCTGCTCACCAAGCCACATGATGAACATCGTGCCAGCAGTCATGCCCAACACGAGCATCATGATCGTTCCTGAACTCGTCAGGAAATCACTGTGCAGAAGTGGTAGGAGCCTTGCAGTCACATTCGGTTGTCCAGCAACGGGACCCGACATGGGTTTGAATACAGTGAAACACAGAATGCCTCCCTGAATCAAACACAAGGGCACGGTGGACAGTCGGGTCAACTGATTGATCTTGCGCTGACCGGCTGGTCCCTCCTTGGAAAGTGCTTCCAGACGAGGAATGACCTTCGCTAAGAGACTGAAGATAATCGACGCTGAGATGTAAGGAAGAATCCCCAACGTGAACACAACAGGTTGATTCAGCTTGCCACCGGACAAAATCGTCAAGAGTCCAAGAACCGATCCACCTTGCTGTTGATCACGTAGACCGTTCAAAACGGAAATGTCAACACCTGGCAACGGGATATGAAATCCAATGCGGTAGATAAAAAGGAGACCGATCGTGATGAAGATCTTCTTCCTCAGCTCGGGCAACTTGAAGACATTCAGCATCGCGGCCGTATCGGTCATTTCGCTGCGAGCTCCTTTGCCTGGCCACCCGCAGACTCAATCATCTGCGAAGCGACGGCGCTGAAACGGGCCACATGAACGTTCAGTTTCTTGGACAGGGCACCCTTGGCCAAGACCTTCACATGCTTTGCGTTCTTCTTGATCAAACCCGCTGTCTTCAACGCCTCAATGTTGACGGTTTCGTCATCCTCGAAGATGTTGAGCTGACCGGTATTGACGATGTCGTAAGTCACCTTGAAGAGCGCATTGCTGAAGCCCTTCTTGGGAAGGCGACGATAAAGGGGCATTTGGCCGCCCTCAAAACCGACCTTACGAGACCAGCCAGAACGAGATTTTTGTCCCTTAACACCACGACCCGCAGTCTTGCCGTGTCCGCTCGCTGGTCCACGCCCCACGCGCTTGCGGTATTTCCGCTTCATGGGGATGGCATTTAGATCTGAAAGATTCATGACAACTTGACTCCTCGGAGCGCTTCCACCATCTCGCGCGTGCGGAGTTGCTTGACAGCATCCATAGTCGCCTTTACCAAGTTGACGGGATTATTGTTCCCCAGCGACTTGGTCACGACATCGTGAATACCAGCATTCTCAACAACAGCGCGAACGGATGCACATGCGATAACACCTCGACCCTTGGGAGCGGGACGAAGTTTGACAACGGACGAGCAGAATCGTCCGATGATTTCGTGGGGCACGGTGCCATCGACGATGGCAATCCTCACCAAGCTACGTCGAGCTTCCTTGGTGCCCTTTTCGACGGCACCAGCGACGTCTTTGGCCTTGCCAAAACCAACGCCAACACGTCCCTTGCCGTCACCGACGACAACAAGCGCCGAGAAGCTAAAGCGACGACCGCCTTTGACCACAGCAGCACAACGGTTGATCTTGACGACTGTTTCGTTGAACTCGCTCTGAGCTTGTTCTTGACGATCACGACGGCCGCGTCCGCGACCACCGCCTCCGCCACCTTGTTTGTTTCCTGTGGGAGCAGCCATTAGAACTTCAATCCCTTCTCGCGAGCGGCCTCGGCAAGTGCCTGGAGACGACCCTGGTATCTGAACCCGTTGCGGTCGAAGACGATTTCTTGGACACCGGCCGCGAGGACCTTGCCAGCAATGTCTTCTCCCACAGCCGTGGCTGCACCTTTGTTGCCACCGAAGCCAACCTTGTCGCGCAGTTCCTTTGACAAAGTCGAGCTTGAGCACAAGGTGCGGCCCGCCATGTCATCGATAACCTGCACATAGATGTGCTTCGATGTCCGAAAAACAGTGAGACGAGGACGCGTACTTGTGCCGCTGATGTTCTTGCGAACGGAGCGCTTGCGCCGCAACAATCGCCTTCGTTTGTTTACAATTCGATTAGCCATTCTGACTGCCTCTTACTTACCCGCCACGGCCTTACCGGCCTTGCGACGAATGATCTCTCCGACGTATTTGATGCCTTTGCCCTTGTAGGGCTCTGGCGGACGCACGCGGCGGATATTGGCAGCCATCTGCCCCACCTTTTGTTTGTCTGGCCCTGACACAGTGACCGTAGTGTTACTCGGTGTTTCGACCTTCACGCCCGCAGGCATCGGGATCTCAACCGGGTGACAAAAGCCGATCTGTAGTGTGATCTTCTTGCCATCAGCCTTTGCTGAATAACCAACACCATTGATCTCAAGCTTGGTCTCGAATCCCTTCGAGCAGCCTTCAACCATGTTGGCGACCAAGGAACGGTACAGACCATGACGAGCCCGATGAGGCTTCGTATCTGCGGTCCGAGCCACGTTCACTGCGGATCCTTCGACCTCTACGGCGACGTAGTAAGGTTCGAAGTCTTGAGTGAGCTCACCCTTCGACCCTTTGACCGTAATGGTTGGGCCTTTGACTTCGACCGTCACGCCCGAAGGGATCGTGATAGGTTTCTTGCCGATTCGCGACATTGTTCGCTCCGTCTACCAGACCGTGGCGAGAACTTCGCCACCGACGTTTTGTTCACGAGCTTCTGTGTCATTCAGAATGCCTCGTGATGTACTCATGATCGCAACTCCCAAGCCATCAAGGACTCGTGGAATCTCCATCACGCCTCTGTAAGCGCGACGACCGGGTTTACTGAACCGCTGGATCTCATTGATGACAAAGTCGCCGTCGGGACCATACTTGAGCGCGATCTTGATGCGACGCTCAACAGGTGATCCTTCCAGGATCTTGAAATCCGAGATGTAGCCACTGCGTTTCAGTGCCTCGGCAATACCGACCTTGACCTTACTGAGCGGCACTTCAACGGAACGACGCCTAATAGCGTTGGCGTTGCGGATGCGGGTCAGCATGTCAGCGATAGGATCGGTCATGCTCATATCAAATACCTCATTTCATTCATCCATCGATGTGGCTGATGCTTTCAGCCGAGTCGATTTTTTCTACCAGCTTGCCTTACGAAGACCAGGAATTACGCCTTCGTGCGCAAGGTTGCGCAGACAAATGCGGCACAAGCCGAACTTGCGATAGTACGCCCGTGGCCTGCCACAAAGATTACAGCGATTGTAATCGCGCACTTTGAATTTCGGCTTCCGATTGCATTTCTCAATTAGAGATTTCTTGGCCACTTACCGTACCTCATCGTTCTTGCGAAATGGCATTCCGAGCTGTTTCAAGAGCTCGTAACTCATCGCGTCATTGCCACCAGTCATCACGAACGTAATGTCCATGCCCTGGTTCCAATCGACCTTGTCGACGTTGATTTCAGGGAAGACGATTTGGTCCGCCAATCCCATGCTGAAGTTCCCGCGACCATCAAAGCTCTTGTCCTTGATACCGCGAAAATCTCGAATTCGAGGAATCACCAGAGTAAACAGGCGATCAATAAACTCATACATGCGATCGCCGCGTAATGTCACGCGACAACCAACCGGCCATCCTTCGCGGACCTTAAAACCAGCAACCGAGTTCTTTGCCAAACAAATCTGCGGCTTTTGCCCAGTGATGGTGCCCATATCTCGGGCTGCCGCGTCGATGCGCTTCTTGTTCTCGATCGCCTTGCCAACACCCATGTTGACAACGACCTTCTGCAAGCCCGCAATCTGATGCGGATTCTGCAGCTTGAATTTTTCCTTGAGTGCCGGCGAGATCTCTTTCTCGTACTTCTCTCGAAGGCGTGGCACTACGTATGTTTCGGTCATCGTTTCCTACCCTCGCCGATTAGTCTTCGGCGTCCTTATCATCTGAACTCGCAGCAACCGTAGCGGCTGAGACTGGTTCACCAGTCTTGGTCGAGACGCGGATCTTTGACTTGCCTTCGCCCTGGAAGCGAACGCGAACGCCCTTGCTTTCCTTTTCGGACCAGGGCATGACATTGGAAATGTGAAACGGAGCTTCCATCTCCTTGCGTCCACCATCAGCAGGGTTCTGCTGATTCTTGGGCAAGTGACGGGTGATCATGTTCACACCTTCGACGATGACGCGATCTTGTTCGTCAAAGATGGAGACCACGCGTCCGCGTTTTCCCTTGTCTTTGCCGGCGATGACCACGACGATGTCGTTCTTTTTAATTCTTGCTGCCATGTCTTTTCCTTCTCTTACTCAGACGACTTCCGACGCCAGAGAGACAATTTTCATGAACTTCTTGGAACGCAATTCGCGAGCGACTGCACCAAAGATGCGAGTCCCACGTGGATTGCCGTCATTGTCGATCAAAACGATGGCGTTCTTGTCAAAACGAACGTAGGAGCCATCATCACGGCGCACAGCACTCTTCGTGCGCACGATAACCCCGCGGACAACTTCACCGGTTTTGATATTGCCACCAGGCATGGCCTTCTTGACCGAACCCTTAATGATATCGCCAACCGCTGCGTAACGACGGCGAGAACCACCAAGCACTTTGATGCACTGGACGACCTTGGCCCCCGAATTGTCTGCGACGTCGAGGCGAGTCTGCATCTGAATCATGATTCACCTCCTTCTGCGGCAATTGCGGCCAAAGATACTTTGCCGCGGCGCACAATACGTTGCAGGCGGAAAAACTTCGTCTTCGAGAGCGGACGGCACTCGATCAACTCAACCGTATCGCCGACGCGTGCGTCGTTCTTCTCGTCATGCGCTTTGTAGCCGGTGTATCGCTTCACGTACTTGCGGAAGCGAGGATGAAGAACCAAGCGTTCAGTTTTGACACTGATCGTCTTGTCCATACTATCGCTGGTCACAACACCGACGACCACTTTGCGTTTATTGCGTGTTTCGCTCATTGCTTAGTCGTCCCTATGAGGCTTTTCGCCTCGAATTCCTTGGCCTCGCTCCGCCAACACGGTCTCAATCCGAGCAACGGTGCGACGGATCTCACGAGCTTCGTGTGGGCGCTCGTTCTCGCCGGTTGCATTCTTGAATCGGAAGTCGAAAAGTTCCCGTCGCGTCTTCTTGAGTATGAACTCAAGGTCGGCATCGTCTTTTCCTCGAATCTCATCGATTCTCATACCTTGTGCCTCCTGGTCACGAGTCGGCATTTCAGCGGCATCTTGTGCGCGCAGCGAGCCAAGGCTCTTTTTGCGAGTTCCAAAGGAACACCTCCCACTTCGTAGAGGATGGTTCCTTCTTTGATCACGGCGCACCAAAAATCGATGTCACCCTTGCCTTTGCCCATGCGTGTTTCAAGCGGCGTTGAAGTCACTGACTTTTGGGGAAAGATCCGAATCCAGATCCGGCCACCACCAGTACGAACCACCTGGTTGGCGGTAATACGCCCCGCTTCAATCTGGCGAGAAGTAATCCAACCCGGCTCAAGTGACTGAAGACCATACTCGCCAAAAGCAACCGTGTTACCACGTGTCGCCTTGCCGCGTATGCGGCCGCGTTGGATCTTCCTGTGTTTTACTCTCTTGGGCATCAATGCCATGTGAGAACCCTCCAGATCAGTCCGGCCTTAGGCCTGAGCTGATCGCTTCTTTTCTTTGAAGTTACCCCGATTGATCCAAACCTTGACGCCAATCACACCATAGGTGGTCTTTGCCAAGCACAGGGCATAACTAATGTCGGCATCCAGAGTGGTGAGAGGCACGCGGCCTTCTG
>JAJRYU010000597.1 GCA_024275615.1 Planctomycetota bacterium | reverse complement strand
TGTCCCGTGGCTGGTAAAACAACCATGGTCGCGACACCCGGAGAAAACGATTCCAAGAGTCTCTCAGTACTCGACGGCAACACTCTTTGGTCATTCTCGGCAGCCAAAATCAGGACTGGCGCCGTGACTTTTGGTGCCACGCGCCAAGACTCAAACGTGTCGTGCAGCAGGAGACTCACGGGCACAAAAGGAAAACGATTCTTGGCGACGTTGAGAATGCTGTCATAGGGCGTCACTAATATCACGCGCTCCACAGCGTTGTTCGCTGCCAAGTGCACAGCCACACCGGACCCGAGGCTTCTACCGACCACAACGATTTGCGGGTGCTTCGTCCTGACAATCTCAAATATCGCTTGAGCGTCGCGGTGGATAGCGTCTTCGGAGGGTGATCCAGAACTTCCACCATAACCACGATAGTGGACCATATAGATGGCATGGTTGCGAAAGGCCTGGGCAAAGGTAGACAAACTCGCGGAGACATCCTCTCCATTGCCACCAAAATAGAGCACTGCATTTTGCGAGTCTCGTGACTGGACAGATACTTTTAGTGAAGCGCCATCCACTTGGAATGTTTGCAATGAGCCACGCCGACTCGGCGGGACCTCGGTCGGATGGTAGAGCAAGGATCGTTGGAAGAAAAAAAGCAGGAGGCACACGCCAAAGTAGGTCGACACAAAAAGGGTGAGCATACGGCGAAGGATCCTCTTCTTGCGATTCTTGGCACTTGATTTCGGTTCTTCGTTAACGATGACATTCCCCTACAATCAAGACGGTCGGCCCGCCTTACTCCGAACGGCGTCGTGGGAGATAGAGTTTGAAAATACTCCCCTTGTTGGGCGTGCTCTCGACAGTAATACGGCCACCGTGGCCGGTCACCAAGTTGTGGACGATTCCGAGTCCGAGACCCGTGCCAGCATTTCCTTTCTTGGTGGTGTAGAACAAGTCGAAGACTCGCTCTCTCACCTCAGGCGGCATGCCATGCCCATTATCACTCACAACGACCAGCACTTCATCCCCCGCTGCCTCAGCCTGGATTTCGATACGACCCTTGTCGCATTTGGCGGTGGCATCGCAAGCGTTGATAAGGAGGTTCAGAAAGATCTGCGACAGCTCGTTACTGTCTCCTACAATCCTCAATCCATCTTCAAGTTCGACAACCAATTCGGTTCGATCCTGGCGCAGTTTGTGTGCCACCAATTCTCGCGCATGGTCAATGGGCACGACAAGATCAACAGTCTCGACTTGGGGCTGGTGACGTGGTGAGGTCGCCAAGACTCTCTTAACGGTGGTCTGGATGCGCCTTACGGCATCCTCAGCCACAAGTTGGTATTTCTCCCGTCTGTCGTCGACGAGATCCTTGTTGCCCAGCTTTCTTATGGCATTCAAAATGCCCCCCAAGGGGTTGTTGATTTCGTGAGCAATACCTGCGGCAATACGTCCCATGGCGGCTAGGCGTTCCGAAACAACTAGGTGTTGTTCAGCTTTCTTGAACCGTTCCGTGGCTTGATCAACATGGCCCTGCATGCGCGTACGGTACTCACGCAGTTGCGCCATCATGGTATTCATGGCACGAGCCACAGAACCGATCTCATCCTTCCTCTGCGCGTAGGGCAAAGGCTGATCGTAGTCACCGTCAGAAATTCGCAAAGCCGCTTTTTCCGTCGCCGTGAGAGGCTCAAGGACAAGACGATTGAAGAAGAAATAGAGAAAAAGCAAGAGCAAGAGCATGCCGGGCACGGCAATATAGAGAATCTTCTGCACCGATTCTCCGGGATCAAAACTGAGAGGCGAAGTGGGATTCATCCGGAAATAGTAGCCCCAGTTTGGGGACACGGCGGGATCGACCATGCCGTAGACAACGACCTGACCGCTGTCATTGGCAACTGTTTCAATGCCATCGGCCTTGGCAACATGTTCACGCAAGAACTTCTTGGTCAATGTGGCCGACTCTTCCCCTGAGAGAATGAGGCCCGGTCTTGGATTGCAACGGTTGACGTCTGACTCAGAAAACCGAACGAAGAAAACTCGATCTAAGTATTTGGTGACCAGCGGGTCTTCATCCCAATAGGCCAAGTCCGATAGTGCCAGGGCGATGGCAAATTCATTGTATGCATCGCCATCCTTGCTACCGACACCGGATTCGTTGAGCACTCTCAGGAGCTCGATTTCCATGCTCACTTTGAAGCTATTGGCAAGGACCTCGACCGTACCTTCAGCGATGGTATCGCGATCTTGCTTCAAGCGATCCTTGGCATCTCGTGTTTCATTGAAAACGGAGGTTGCAATCAGGGCCACCGTAATCGCATTCACGATGAGAAACACAATCGTAGCGCGCCTACGGATCGACATGAGGTCTCCTGTTGAGTGCCTGGGCTCTATACTTTCCCCTGCATGTCCAGAAGTGGCATGAATAGGGCGATGACAATGAATCCAACAACGATACCCATAATAACAATCAGCATCGGCTCAAGAATGCTCAACATGGCCCCCACAGTGGCGTCTACTTCGTCATCATAGCGGTCAGCAACCTTCATCAACATGCGATCAAGCTCACCGGTTTCCTCGCCAACGTCCACCATGTTGACAACCATGTCATCAAAAATACCGCTTTCGCCTAGAGGTTCAGCAATGCTTTCACCTTCGCTCACGCTCGTCTTAACTTTCTCAATGGTGGAACGTAGTACTTCGTTAGTAGACGTGCCACGGACGATGTCCAAACTCTCTAACAGGGGTACTCCCGACGTTGACAAAGTACCCAAGGTTCGAGAAAAGCGAGAGATCTGAGTCTTCTTCAAGAGGTTGCCGAAGAGCGGCATCTTCAACTTCAGACGATCGGTGGCCATCAGCCCTCCTGGTGACTTACGGATCAACCGCCAAATACTAAGTATGAGAAACGGCACCATCACCAAGAGATACCAGTAAGTCGCCAGCCCATTACTGAAATCAATCAGCATCCGAGTCATTTTCGGTAGATCTTGTCCGATACTGCCGAAGATCTCTTCAAATTGTGGAACGACGACAATCATGATGAAGGTCAGAACACCCACAGCAAAAAGCACAACAAAGATGGGATAAGCCAATGCCCCCTTCACGCGGCGCATCAATTTGTCACTGCGCTCCATGAAGTCTGCGAGTCGCTGAAAAACCTCAGTCAACATACCGCCAGCTTCGCCGGCACGAACAACGTTGACATAAAGCGAGTCGAACACCTTGGGGTGCTTGGAGAACGCTTCGGATAAAGGGCTGCCTCCTTCGACGTCTTCACCTACAGCTTGCAAAACGGTCTTGAATCGTCCCGGAGGCATTTGCCCTTCGAGGATCTTCAAACTTCGCAAGACAGGAAGTCCTGCATCTTGCAAAGTTGAAAACTGGACCGAGAACTGCGTCTTCATTTGACGATTGACACGTCCACCACCAAAAAGAGGTTTCTTGGCTCCTTCTTCCTGCGGTGCTTGCTTCTTACTCGCGGTCTTGAACTTGTCGCGGCGTTTCTTCAGATTGTCTGGCATTTCTGGATCCTATCAGTGGTAGACCGTTTCTCGAATCACTTCTTCCGGCGTGGTCTTGCCCTCGAAAATCGCGAGCAGGCCGCTTTCTCGAAGCGGGCGCATACCCCCGGCACGCGCGATCTCGGCGAGCGTCGCGGCGCTGGCTCCGTCAATAATTCCCTCTTTGACCCGATCGGTAACGTCCAGGATTTCGAACAAGGCCATGCGTCCACGATAGCCGGTTCCATAACAATTCTCGCAACCCGTTCCGGAATAAAACTGAGCATCGCCCGCTTCTGTTGCCGTGATTTCCAGTTCATCCAGGAGTTCCTGCGGCGGCGAGTAGGGTGCCTTACAGTGTTGACAGATTGTACGCACTAACCTTTGGGCAACCACGGCCTCCAAGGTCGCCGCGATCAAGAAAGGTTCAACGCCAATGTCGACCAAACGAGTCACGGCAGCAGCCGCGTCATTGGTATGCAGCGTACTGAACACGACATGCCCTGTGAGCGATGCCTCCACCGCTATCTGCGCAGTGTCACGATCTCGAATTTCGCCGACAAGGATCTTGTCAGGATCCTGCCGAAGAATAGACCGCAAACACTCGGCATAAGTAACACCGATATCCTCATTCACCTGAACTTGGACGATATCTGGGAGTTCATATTCAACCGGATCTTCGGTGGTGATGATCTTTTGAGTCTCACTGTCAGCAGCATTGAGGGCGGCGTACAGCGTGGTTGTCTTGCCTGAACCTGTAGGTCCCGTGACCAAGATAATGCCATGCGGCAATTCGATGAGACGCCTGATGGTGTCAGCTTCTTCTTTGCGCAGACCAAGTTTGTCGAGGTCGAGATTGACGACGGTCTTGTCGAGAACGCGCATCACGCAACTCTCACCCCACATGGTCGGCAACGTTGACACTCGAATGTCGACCTTGCGGCCGCCAACCATGAGATCAATTCGACCGTCTTGAGGCATGCGTGTTTCAGCGATGTCGAGATTGGCCATGACCTTGACGCGAGAGACCAAGGCCGTGGCTAAGTGCGCCGGTGGGGAGCGCAATTCAAAGAGGACACCATCAATCCGATAGCGAATCTTGAATTCGTCTTCGAAAGGCTCCATGTGAATATCACTGGCTTGATCGCGAATAGCCATGAAAAGCACGTAATTCAAGAGCTTCACAACCGGCGTTGACTGAGCCAATGTCTCTTGGTCGTCAATGCTCGAAGCGCTTTTCTCCAGATCTTCCAACTCATCGAGGAGGGAGTCCATATCTTCCGCACGCTCTTGGAAGTTGGCTTTGATCGCCTCGTCAATCTGGTCAGGTGGAGCAAAATAGGCTTCGAGTTCGCACCCCAAGATGAATCGAACATCGTCAAGACAGGAGAGATTTGTCGGATCGGCGATGGCGACCTTGACAAGACCACCTTCTTGCGCAAAAGGAACAACGCGAAAAATGTTGACGGTCGCAGAGTCCATTCGCGACACTAAGTCATCGGGAATCGTTTTACCTTCCAGACTGACTTTCATGATTCCCATCTGGGTCGCCAAGGCTTCGAGAAGACCCGCTTCCTCCATAT
This sequence comes from Planctomycetota bacterium, assembly GCA_024275615.1. Lineage (GTDB taxonomy): Bacteria > Planctomycetota > DRQF01 > S139-23. Next base: position 881 of record JAJRYU010000597.1, on the reverse strand, counting down.
AGCCCAGATCGACCAAAATGCGGCCGATCTGCCCGCCCTCTTCTTTTTGAATGCCCAAGGCTTCTTGGATTTGCCCCTCATGAACAAGACGCATCTCTTTCAGAATCTGGCCCAGAAGTTTCTTACGATTCGGTCCTGCCATTAGCCGAGTACCTTTTCCTTCATTTCTTGGGTTCTCTGCGCCAATGCCAATGCGTAACGGTCTTCAATCACACCATCCTTGTAGAGCTGATAGAGATGGTCGTCCAAGAGCTGCATGCCGCGTCGCTTGCCTGTTTGGATCTCGGAAAACAACTTGTAGGTTTCGTTCTTGCGAATGTGATTGCCGATGGCAGGTGAATTGATCATCAACTCAAATGCCGCCACGACGCCGGGTTTGTCGGCCCTTGGTACTAAGACCTGTGAGATGACCGCCAAGAGCCCACCGGCCAATTGAGTCCTCACTTGTTCTTGTTGATCAACAGGAAAAGAATCGATGATTCGGTCGACGGTACGAGCCGAACCAGTGGTATGCAACGTTCCCAAAACAAGATGTCCCGTTTCTGCTGCGGTAATTGCCGTCGAAATCGTCTCGAGGTCACGCATTTCGCCCAAGAGGATGATGTCCGGATCTTGCCGCAATGCCCGCCGCATGGCTTCGGCAAAGTCAGGAGTATCGACGCCAATCTCCCTTTGAGTAATCACTGATTTTTTGTGCTCGTGATAGTACTCAATGGGATCTTCGATGGTGATAATATGGTGTTCATGGGTTTGATTGATGTGATCAATCATGGTGGCGAGAGTTGTAGTCTTGCCGGAACCCGTTGGTCCGGTGACGAGAATCATCCCACGCGGCTTCGTGAGCAATTTCTTGACGTGATCGGGCAAGCCAATTTGTTCGA
>JAJRYU010000596.1 GCA_024275615.1 Planctomycetota bacterium | reverse complement strand
CTCCTGGAGAACAGGCGAGCTTATTCAGTATTCACTGCCCGTTGTTTTTCCATTGGAAGCCAACATCGACGACGCTGAGACGATCGAGTTCTACGTTTGTTTCTCAGACCCCAAGAGCCGGAAACGCATTCCGACTTTCGGCTTTGCAGGGGGTCGCGACCCGTTCCAACTTGCTGGCTTCATGGCAACACCAAAGATAGCGGAACTTGAAGGCGACGACGAGACTCGCGCTTCTCTCGAAGCCGGTCAGACATTATTGAGATCGGGCAATCCCATGGTCGCTTGGGACGCGCTCGTGTTCGGATTTCGCCGCACCGCCACAGATGACTGGAAACGCAAATTCGTTGCCACCCTCTTGTCACTCAAGAAACTGGCTCCGCGCCCGATCAACGCCGTCGAGGAACAGATCACCGCCAAGCGCATCGCCGATGAGAAGACTCGCTATCTGAGACAAAGAGCTGGCCGCCTATTCGACCAAGGCAAGTACCATGCTTCCATTGCGATTCTTGAAGCCATCGGGGGTACGCTCCAAGAGGCAGGAGACGCGGCGGTCATGGGCGACCTGAACGCCGCCGAACGACGAGAACGCAACAAACAAGAAACGAAACGTATGATCCTTGAGAGGATCTCGCCAGAGGACCTCAAGACCGCACGTAAGGAGGCCAGCAAGAGCTCCGGAGAAAAGCTACTCAAGCGCGCGCATTTCTATGTCGCCAAGAAAAGCTGGGCGATTGCCAGGCATCTTCTGCGTGAACTGCGATTAGAAGACGATGCCGACTTGCGCCGCAGGGCCTACGCCAAGCTCGAAGATGTCAAGACCGCAATGCTCCAGTCCATTTCTGCTACGGAAACAGCCCTGGTGAATGCCGCTGTTGAACACCCCTGCTGGAAGAGAACAACCACCCGCGCTACCCAGAATTTCATCCTCATCGGTCCCAAGGGCCTACTTGCTGGCATCAGTGACGAGTCGGCATTGCGATTCGATGTGGCTTATGTCTTGATCACTGATCTTTTTGGCCGGCGTCCAAATCCCGACGGTGATCGAGTCACGGTGTACTTCAAGGAGCTTTGGAACTTCGGCGGCGGCACGGGTGGCGGCAAGACCATCAACATCGGCAATGCCGACTACCGCCGCAAGAACCAAAGATTGGATACAGGGCTCTTCTATCACGAATTCACCCACTGCGTGGATGACACCAAACCCATTGTCGCCGGTTGGCGGGAAGGGTTAGCTGATTTTGGTGCGGCTTATGCTTTCTCCTTGATTGGTCAAAAGCAGCAAGCGAGTGGGCGATTCAAGCGCTATAAGCAGGCCTTTAACGACGACTACTTGGCGCGGGACTTGGAGTATTGGCGTATACCGAATTATGCCCCAAGTGCGGGATTCTTCACTCATTTCGTCGAGTCCTACGCCAAACGTAATCAAGGCAAGATGAACTGGCGGCCCTACCGCGATTTCTTTCGTTCCTACCGAAGAATCACTTTTCGCGATGGCAGAGAGCTCGGCCTGGTACGTGGCGTTGCTCTCGAACTCATGACTGTTTTCGGTGATTGGGTCTTTGATGATTTGTTGCGTTTTCGTTTTCCCTTGGTTGCCAGCGATCGTGAGATTCTGAAGAAGGAACAACAGGCCTATCTCACTGGAGTCTATGACGATTTTGAGGACATAGACTTCCAGG
>JAJRYU010000595.1 GCA_024275615.1 Planctomycetota bacterium | reverse complement strand
ATCATTGGCACGATCGTTAGTTTGTTTTCGCCGGCAAGATCCAAGATCCTTGGAATCAGAAGTTCGGCTTCACCGTCCTGCTTGGCGGCAAAAAACTCCTCGATCCTCTCTTTCAATTTCGGCTGAACTTGACCAGGTAGAAAACCCGCAAGCTGTAAGACGCACGCCACAAGCAAGAGTATATGCCACGCTCTGCCGCCTCGCTTTCCCCAGCAAATGGTATCGACAAGGTCGCAACGATACACGGCGCGGCTTGAGCAACGGTCAAAAGTGTGATGATGATCCAACGGTATACTTCCTCTTTCCCGCAGAAGACGAATGTGATTTGATTGCATCACAGTTTTTGTCGCTATTTTCTCTTTGGCAAACACGATCACTCAACGATGCGCTCGCCTTCGGATTGGGTGAGAGCAAAAAACGCCTCGCTTAGCCGGTTGCCAATCGAGGAGCTCGAGTTGCACCCGATCGCACGCCCGTCAACAACAGAAATTCTGGCAATTTCACCCATAGTTCCCGTGCAAAACACCTCGTCAGCCCGATACACCTCTGACAAGGAAATGTCTCGAATTCGGCTGGGGATCCCAAGTTCCTGAGCCAGATCCAGAACCGTTTGCCGCGTTATGCCTTCCGGGCAAGAGCCGCAGGTGGGAGTGAGCAGTTCGCCCCGATTGACCAAAAATAGATGAGTGGCGTTGGTTTCGGCCACAAAGCCTCGGAGATCCAACATCAGTGCGTCGTCGGCGCCAGCGACATTGGCTTGAATCTTCGCCAGGATGGAATTGATGAGGTTTGCCGAGTGGATTTTTTGATCCAAACACTCTGGGGGAATACGACGAATTCCGGCGGTAACCAGGGTAATCCCGTTCTTGTCGTAAACCGGCGACTTATGTTCAGCTAAGACAATCAAGGTCGGCCCCGCTTGATTGAGACGCGGATCCATGCCGCTGGTGATCTTTACGCCTCTTGTCAAGGTCAAGCGGATGTGAACACCATCTCGCATGTTGTTGGCGTCCAATGTTTGCTTGACGGCGGTGACGATCTCGGCATCAGTGGGGATCTCCGAAAACGCCAACGCCATGGCGGAATGTCGTAGCCGCTCAAGATGTTCTTTGAGCTTGAAGATCCTACCATCGTAGAGACGCAAGCCTTCCCAAACGGCATCACCACCTTGAACCACGGAGTCGAAAGGACTGACGCCGAGTTCATCTCGATGGCCGAGTTTGCCACCCACGTAAACGACGAGGTCTTTGTTCCTGTCATCGAACTGTTGCAACATTAGCTGGTAATCCGAAAGCGGTGTAGTTCGTCATAGATCGAACGGCAGTCCTGCAGGACGATATTCAGATGCCCCGGAACCCTGTCCAGTTTAGATTCGTAGGGCGCAAATCCGGTGCTCTTTTCCACTGAGGAATACCAGTGCTTAGCCCAAACCCCATCAGTCGCACGAGGCCCCGCTGGCCAATGCAGCATGGATTCGCTGAACACCAAGCCGAGTTCCTCGCACAAAGCTCCAAGAATACCGGCGGGATCTTCGAGGACGTCCTGCGAATCGATAACCAATGGGGCGCGGCCGAATTCTTGTTGTAGAGCGCGGAATAGTTCCAATTGTTGGATCAAACCTGTTTCTGGCAAAGTCGGATTGGGGAGGACCTTGATCAAGGAGGTGAGCATTTCTTCTGGTTCGCGAATCAAGAAGACATTCTCAAGTTCTGAGATCCAGCTACGTTCGACATCGTCGACGAGGTGATGAGACATGTGCTTTTGATAGAATACCGAAACTCCGTCTGGAAGCGGACCAAGTAGGCCATCCACAACCGCACGCCAGTGCCCTGTATGGGCCCTTTTCACTTCTTCAGCTCCAGGATGCTCAATGCCTGTGAAATTTAGATAGTGAGAATAAAGCGGCTCGTCCACGACAATCGTATCCGCTCGATTCTCAAACGATCTCATCAAAGCCGTTGAGATATTGCGGGGCCCGGACCACATGGCGATGCGATGAATTGCTTCAGTCATGGCTGAGTCTCAGTCATATCTTTCATGACCTAAGGATGCAGCATCAAGGCGACAAGCGCCAGCTTTGCCCATGTTTTGCCCCAATTCTCTTGGTGAAAGGTCGGGTGAGCGGGCACTTCTCCAAGGAAATCCGCCGGACGACCCATTTCCTTGCTCCTTCGATATCAACGTCCGAGAATATCGCCCAAAACTCAAAGGGAGAGAAACATCAGCAAACCGATCTCGTCTGCATGAACGGAACCCGGAAAAATGGAGACTCCCGTGCGTAACAATAGAATACTAATTTGTCTTATCCTATGCATCCTTGTGGCCGGTCAAACACGAGCACAGGTCAAGCCCAAAATAGAGAATAGGGCCTTCAACTTAAAGTGTCTGAGCACCGCCCTCAGTGGCCAAGTTCGCCCGTCATTCAATTTGCCTCTGAGGTCGTCGATCGGTCGTGACTCCGGAGACGAGCAAGAACAACAGTTGGTTGGAATGAGCCTGGAGAATCGCGAGTTTTCAATGGACTCGGTTGTCGACCTCTTGCGCCAAGTTTGTGTTCAAGGCGAAGACGAAGAAGAAGCCTTGGAATGGGATCTACAGGAACGGACACTGGTTGTCCGAGCTCTGCCAAAAACGATGCGCAAGATTGAATCAACTCTTGTTTTCTTGGAAAGGCTCGTCAACCGAAACGCCGAGGTCGAGGTCATCGCTCTCGAAGGTAGAGCGCTTGACGACAGCCCTGCAGGCCTCTTGTCCAAAGAACAGATATCAAAATTGCTCGCCAAGTACCCAGCAAGCGAGAGATTGCGAGGTCTGGTCAACTTGGGGCAATCAGTTCGTCTCAACGCCAGTAGGCGACGGCAATATGTGGCGGACTATGATGTGGAGGTCGCTGAAAAGTCATCAATTTCAGATCCCGTTGTCACTGCGCTTGTGGAAGGCATGGAAATCGGGCTTTTTGTCGAAGAATGCCTCGACGGCAGATTCATGATGCGGGCAACCGGGCGTCAGTGTCAGCGCAAGGGAAAGGCCAGAGTCATTCGCAAGCCGGCCGAAGGACTCGGTGCCATCGAGCTGCCAAGAACAAGAAGCTCTGTTTTCGCCATGAGCGCTATCTTGACTCCCGGAAGTGGGTTTCTCATCGGCAGCCAAGAGGCGAGGGCGAAATCATGGTTGGTTCGCCTCATCAAGGTTGATCCTGCGCCACAGTTCGGCGGCCTCAAGGTCCTGGAAACCAGAAGTCTCAATAGATCGCCATTCCTCCCGCGGATTGGCGGCGTCGTCGGCCCGACTGGAACTGGAGAAAGAAACGTGGAAGAAAGTGATGAGTCCGAGGGCGACGAGACCATCCTCTCCACAGACTTCTTGCAGGATTCAATCCACAGAATTTTGGAATCACAAGAGCATGAGAATTTCTCGTCACTGGTCACGGAGATTGACGGGAAACTTTTTCTTCGAGTGCCTGCCAACACCCTGGCCAGGATCAGGCGCGAGTCTGTCGCTGTGGCTGCCCCGTTGGTCCGAAACGTCTCCACGGAGTTCCGCTACGACTTGGTCAGCAACGAGTCTCTGGACGCTCTTCTCAAGAGGAGCAACTCCGAGATCGCGACACAACTGGGACGAAACGCTAAGACGTTTTGTCGGACGGGAAGCCGGGCCTTGGTTTCATCGGGTGAAGAGTGGTTGGCAATCAAGGATAAGAACGTCGAGATCGCCTCGAGTTCCAAGATTGCGGATCCTGTGATGGAGAGCCTTTTTGCCGGAATGTTGCTCTATTCCCAACCATCAATCTCCTTCTCCGGAGATGTCATGATGGCCGTTGATTTTACGTTCCAAGTTGACACGAAAAAGGGTCGCGTATTTGAGACTGGCTTGGAGTCCATCGGCGCCATTGATGCCAATGACCTCGCCCACACGACGGGTCACGCCCGCTACAAGGCAAGAAACAAAGAATGGATATTGATACGAGTCGCCCCCATTCGGAGTACCGGAAAAACTCTCGTCCTCATGACTCGATCCAGCTTCTGATCTTGCGCTAATCTCGCAGTTGCGAATGGCCGTGAACGATTTACCGTTCACGGCCATTTCACTTGCCATTCTTGGCTCAGGAATCGATGTGCACGGCTTCGACAACGCTGTAGAAAGCACTGTCCGACATGGGCGTGACCCGATCGATTTTCAAACCGGCGTCCTTCAACAGTGACTCGTAAAACGGTAGTGATTTGTAGACGAAACGCCCGAAAGTGTCGTAGAAAATGTAGCGAAATTCCCAACTCAGGGCGTAATCGCGATTTCCTTCCAAGAGGGCCTCATTGATAATCAGCTTGCCACCTGGAGCAAGAGCTGCAGCAGTCTTGCGGAAAAGTTCTCGGCAAACATCTGGGGCCCAATCCGTCAGAACCCGTGAAAACATGATCCGGTCGAAGCCCCCGGGAAGGTCCTCCTTGAGGAAGTCGCCCTCGAAGACGTCAACCCGTTCGTTCATACCTTGTTCACCAATAATCCGACGAGCAATGTAAGCGGAAGCAGGTAAATTGTAGACCGTCACTTGCAAGTCACCGTAGGCCTTGGCGACAGCACAGCCGATGGTTCCGTCACCACCGCCAACGTCAAGAAGCGTCTTGGCACCCTTCATACAATCTGATTCCATCAACGTGGCAATGGCCCCTTCGGCAGAAACGCGCATCCAAGTTTCAAGGTACTCGGCTGCGGCAAGATCGGGTGGT
>JAJRYU010000594.1 GCA_024275615.1 Planctomycetota bacterium | reverse complement strand
TGGAGTGAGCTATTTCGAAGGCGCGCTCTTTGTTCATCGCCACATCGTTCGGTGGTTGACGAATTCCCAACTCATCAATGATCGCTTTGAAGCGTTCCCGGTCTTCGGCCAAGTCGATGCTCTCTGGACTTGTACCGATAATGGGGACACCAGCAGCTTCGAGGCGTTTGGCCAAACGCAGGGGCGTTTGCCCGCCCAATTGGACAATGACACCGTCTGGATTCTCGTTCTCGCAAATGTTGATGACATCTTCGAAGGTGAGAGGTTCAAAATAGAGGCGGTCGGACGTGTCATAATCTGTTGAAACCGTCTCCGGATTCGAATTGATCATGATGGTCTGATAACCGTCTTTCTTCAGTCCATAGGCCGCGTGGACGCAACAATAGTCGAACTCGATGCCTTGGCCGATTCGATTCGGACCGGAACCCAAGATGATGATCTTCTTTTGGCCGTTGGGGCGAGATTCGTCGTCTGTATCGTAGGTGGAGTAGTAGTAGGGGGTATAGGCCTCGAACTCTCCGGCACATGTGTCAACCAACTTGTAGACCGGCCTGATGTCCAGTTGCAAACGATGTTTGCGGAAATCATCTTCTGATATTTGAAACAAACGCCCTAATTGGGCGTCGGAGAATCCGTATCGTTTCGCTTCTCGCAACTCAAGCGTCGGCACATCATCGACCTTCTCGAATCCCCGGAGGTGGTCCTCCATACCAACGATCTCGAAGAAGTTCTGAAGATACCAGGGGTCGATAAACGTCAGCTCATGAATCTCGTCAACTGTAAACCCGGCCTTTATGGCGAGATAGATCCAGTCAATCCGCTCATCGTGGGGACGACTCAGATTCTCCTGAATCTCATCTCTTGAGAGTTGGTCGCGACTTTGCTCCCTTTCGTCTCGGTTGAGGCCGAAACCGTCTCGCTCGCGCTCCATGGACCGAAGAGCCTTTTGAAACGACTCTTTGAAAGTTCGACCAATAGCCATGACCTCCCCCACCGACTTCATCTGAGTCGTAAGAGTGTTGTCGGCATCAGGGAATTTCTCGAAGGCGAATTTAGGAATCTTGACGACGCAGTAATCGATGCTTGGCTCAAAACAAGCCGGTGTTTCTCGAGTGATGTCGTTTTGCAGTTCATCGAGAGTGTATCCCACGGCGAGCTTTGCGGCGATTTTGGCGATAGGGAATCCTGTAGCCTTGCTTGCCAATGCCGACGAACGAGAAACTCGAGGGTTCATTTCGATAACGATGGTCCGACCGGTTGCTGGATCAATCGCGAACTGAATATTTGATCCTCCCGTCTCGACTCCAATTGCTCGGATGATCTTTAGGGATGCATCCCGAAGACGTTGATACTCTTTGTCCGTCAAGGTCTGCGCCGGAGCCACAGTAATACTGTCGCCAGTGTGGACTCCCATGGGATCAATGTTTTCAATACTGCAGATAATGACCACATTGTCTTTGTGGTCACGCATGACTTCGAGTTCGTACTCTTTCCAGCCGAAGATCGACTCTTCCACCAGGATTTCGTCAACGAGAGAAAGGTCCAAACCTCGGGTGGCAATCTCTACGAATTCGTCGTTGTTGTAAGCAATGCCGCCGCCACTTCCCCCCAAAGTAAAAGCCGGACGAATGACACAATGCAGGCCAATCTCCTCCTTCACAGCGATTGCTTGTTCAAGGTTGTAGGCCAATCCGCTTCGGGCGGACTCAAGCCCGATTTCGGTCATGATATTCTTGAACTTACTGCGATCTTCGGCCCGGCGGATCACCTCTTCGCTAGCACCGATCAACTCAACATTGTTCTCCTCAAGGACACCTCGTTTGGACAATTCGAAGACGAGATTGAGCCCCGTCTGTCCACCCAAAGTCGGCAAGATGGCGTCCGGTTTCTCTCGTTTGATGATCTCTTCTAGAAACTCGGGGGTAAGGGGTTCCAGATACGTCCGATCTGCCAAATCCGGATCCGTCATGATGGTCGCTGGATTGGAATTGGCCAGAATCGTGCGATACCCTTCCTCTCGAAGGGCCTTGAGTGCTTGGGTGCCGGAATAGTCAAATTCACAGGCTTGGCCGATGACGATCGGGCCTGAACCGATCACCAGAATCGATTCGATGTCCTCGCGCTTGGGCATTCTGCTCTTTCACCAGGCCGCGATCCACGTTGTGCATTCGGGTTAACGAGTGCGTAAGCCTGAGGTAATGCCTCAGTATGGTGTGGATGGACCCCAGCTGCGGCCGACCTGGGACCCGGTCAAGAAAACAAAGTCAAAGGCCTTGTGCAAGCCTCCCCGCACTTTGCTGCATTCTCTTTCCCGAGCACTTTCAAATCCCGGGCAACAAGCACAAAATAACCAAGACCAAGGACAAATTGTTGCAAGAGTACGCTATGACCGGAATCTCCAGTAACTTACTTCAATCTTTCGCGCGCAGACCAGAAAAGGAGCTCTTGGTGGGCAACAAGAGCTGCGTTCGCAGCTCTTGGAAGGCTGTAGAGATCATAGCTGCGGTCGAAGACGTGGCGAGCGGCCTCATGGCGCTCCATATGGCCCCCCAAAGCCATATTGGCATGATCGCCGACAATTTTGACCACTGGCTTATCGCCGACCTGGGTAGTCTTCATGCTGGCTTGGTCACCGTCCCCAGAGCCAAAAACACCTCTACGGAGGAAATTGCCTTCGTTTTGACTCACAGTGGATGTGTAGCGGCCTTTGTCGAGGACGAAAAGCTCTTTGAACGACTCGCTGGGGTCCTGGGAGAGGTATCCTCAGTGGCGCTCGTTGTCATCATGCGCGGATCTGCCAAAAATAAGGAAATCCCCGGAAAGAAAATCATCGATTTCGAGGGCTTGCGTCAATTGGGACAAAAATCCAAAAGTGAGAATCCCGGCCATAGCGCCAGTCGCGTGGATCGCATCGCTACAAACGACCTCGCCACCATCGTCTACACTTCCGGCACAACCGGAAATCCCAAAGGTGTGCGTCTCACTCATGGCAACATTCATCACAATCTTGTCACCATTCCGAAAGCCATCGAATTGACCGACCAAGATCGCTACTTGAGCTTTCTACCGACATGGCACTCCTTTGAACGAACCTTGGAATACTGCCTCCTCGCTGCCGGAACGACGATCTACTACTCATCGAAGAATACCTTGCGGCGTGACATGCCCAAGGTCAAACCGACCATCATGGCCGGTGTTCCTAGGCTCTGGGAGTCTTTGGTGAGTTCCGTGCTCAACACCGTCGAAAAACTCAACGCTGGCCCCAAGAAAGTCGCGCAAGTAGCTCTTGCAGGTAGCAGAAGACACGCCGACGGACGAAGAGCCCT
>JAJRYU010000593.1 GCA_024275615.1 Planctomycetota bacterium | reverse complement strand
TAAACCTCTCGCGTTGCCCGTTATGGCCATGTTGATTGGCCTGACGACGGCCATCGCTGTCGGTTTTCTTGCTGGGGTCATTCCAGCCCGCCGCGCCGCGGCTCTTGATCCCGTGGAAACTCTCCGTTGAAGTTGGCACGGAGTCTGCGCATTTCGGCGGGGACTCTACTGCGCCACAAACTACGCACCATCCTCGCGTTGGCCGGTTTAGTCATCGGCGTGGCCGCTGTTCTGGTGATGGTAGGAATCGGCGAAGGTAGCAAGCGTCAGGTACTCCAGCAGCTCGAGAAATTTGGCACCGATATGCTGGTGGTCACTGCTGACGACGCCGTCAGTGCGCCAGGTCGGGAAAAACAAAGTGGCAAGGTCATTACACTTTCTTTGGCGGATAGCCTGGCGCTCGTCGATGAGTGTCCTGCCATCACCCAGACGGCTCCTGGCCAGAGCGCCGCCCGACGAGTGAAGTTCCAGGGGTTTTCGACAACAACAACTATTCTCGGGACAACATCTGAATTCCAGGACATTCGCAACGCCGATGTAAGCAAAGGGCGCTTCTTGACAAAGGCTGACAATGAAGAGAATCGTCGTGTTGCCGTCGTTGGCACAACTGTCGTGGAACGCATTTTCGAGGGAGTCGATCCCATTGGCGTCCAAATCAGAATCGGCCACGTGCCATTCGAAGTTGTCGGTGTGCTGGCTTCGAAAGGGGCCACTGCCGACGGCGGCGGAAACGAAGACAATCAGGTGCTTATTCCCATCAACACGGCGCTGAGGCGAGTTTTCAATGTTGAACATTTGGACCGCATCTATGCTCAGGTCGACGAAGGTGTCGACTTGCAGAAAGCAACCGCTGATATTCGGGCGCTCTTGCGCGATCGTCATGCTCTCGACTATTTTCGCAAAGAAGATGATTTCGGTATTGAGGACCAAGCGTTGGCCTTGCGCGCAGAGGGCGATGCGTCCAGTTCATTGAACTCGATGATAGTCGGTTTGGCATCGGTGTCGTTTTTTCTGGGTGGCGTCGGTATCTTGTCCATCATGTTGATCACGATTCGGGAGCGTGTCGGGGAGATCGGCTTGCGTATGGCGGTGGGTGCCAGGCCCCGCGATATTTTGGTTCAATTCATGTGTGAATCACTGATGTTGGGATTCGTGGGCGGCATTGTCGGTCTCTCCTTGGGTTTGGCTGCCGCCAGGATCGTGGGCGAATTCGCTGGTTGGGCGACCTACGTGCCCCAGGACTGGATTCTTGCGGTGACCGCTGGCTCTGTCCTTTGGGGGCTTTTGGCCGGGGTGTATCCAGCCACCCGTGCGGCTCGATTGGATCCAATCGCCGCTCTGCGTTCGGAATAGCTGGGGCAAGAGTTTGGGCTGCAGGCGGCCGTCAGTCCAAGCCGAAGCTATGCTAAAGATTCCCGAATGGAAATGACGAGGAGAAGGCTGGGAAGTAACGAGTCAAAGAAAGAATCCCATGCCCCAGAATGAATCGATCTGCGATCGCTACCGGATCACTCCGGACACACTAAACCTGCGCCTTGAGTTTATTGAGGTGGGGGCCGAGGAGCGGCAACAGATGTTGATCCTCATTCCATGGATAGAAAAGCACTCTGATCTCATTGCCCAGCAATTCTACGACCACCAATTTTCCTTCGGGGCGACGCGTTGCTTCTTTGACAGCATGGCTGCAAAGAAAGGCATACCACTCAACCAACTGAGAAGCGCCCTGGAGAAGGCGCAGAGTGGCTATCTCAAAGAGATTTTTCAGGGCGCAAGGTCGAATTGGGGTGCAGAATACTTCGAAAGCCGGATGCACATTGGGCAAGTTCATGATCGTATCGATTTGCCTTTCAAATGGTACATCGGCTCCTACATCAAGATGTACGACCTCACCGCAGAGCACCTCAAGGCTCATCTCAAGAAGAGGAAGGGCCTCGATCATGCTCTGAGATGCCTGCGTAAGATCATGAACTATGACATCCAAGCCATCGGGGACTCTTTTCTGATGGGGACCCTGGAGTCAATGGGTTTGAATGTCGCAGAAATCGAAGTGCCCAGCGGCCAAGACGCAACAGAGCATGTTGCGGCGGTTAAACGTCAAGTCAATACGATCCTGGCACAGGCGGAATCGCTTTCCAACAAGAGGCTGAATGATGAGGTCTTGAGTCAGGTTGTCCCTGGAAAAATTGGCTCAGCCATCGCAGAAATCTCTAGAAACTTCAAACAGTTTCTGGACGAAGTACGTTTCGCTGCGGAATCAGTCGCCAACGTCGCCACAGAACTCAAGGCCATGACGCGCGACATGGGTTGCGGCGGCGGCACTACGGAAAATGGTCATGAGGGTGATCTTGGTCAAAGCATAGGCGGCATCACTCAAAACGCCGCTGAAGGAGCCAGGGTTGCAGAGCACGCTGTTGGCGTAATTGAGGCCACCGCGAAAGACATAAAGAAGCTGAATGAAAGCAGCGTCGAAATTGGCAAGGTCGTCAAGTTGATCAATTCCATTGCTGCCCAGACAAACCTCCTGGCGCTCAACGCCACGATTGAAGCGGCACGTGCCGGTGAAGCTGGTAGAGGATTCGCTGTAGTCGCTTCTGAGGTCAAAGAACTAGCTCAAGAGACTTCAGGCGCTACCGAAGAAATCGGCCGCAACGTCGAATCGATTCAAAGCGAAACCCAGACTTCCGTTGATTCGATCACGGAGGTCTCCAGCATCATTGGTCAACTCGAGCAGCACATCCAAAACGTGGCCTCCGGTGCGCTCGATACTGGATCTCGTCTGCAAGAAGCGACTCAAAAGGCGGACACGATGAGTGAGCTGGCTTCAGATCTCCGCCGATTGATCGAGCAGTATCAATAATAGGTAGAAGCTCGTCGCTGCCATTTCAACAGGTGTTCGCTCAGTGGCGTGGAGGGCGAGGCCTGCGAGGAGGAGGCCGGCGGATAACAACCTCTTGGTGAGTTTCTCGGCCGTCTTCACTTTTGGCGGTCACCGTGAAGCTATTGCGACCGAATCTCAAGTCGACACGAATCGTGAACCGTCCGTCTTCAGCAATTGGCCAAGTCTGACCACATGCTCTCACCGTGACACTTCTTGAGTCTTGGATTCGACCGCGCAAAAAAGCGACCGGTCTCTTGACCAGCTTAGGAAAGTCCTCCATCACCAAGCTGAGTGGCTCGTTGTTGTCTCTGACGTTTGGTGTCTTCTGTTGAACAGGTGGCTCATCGTCCAACCGGAGCACAGTTTCTGACACTTCGATGTTGTTCTCGTCCGCGGGGGCTTCTACGTGGTCCGCTAACCACGGAATTCCGGCGATGGCAAGCGTCAAGAGAGCGGCACCGATGCCGATCTTGCCGCTCAGTTTCCGGGTGGCGCGAGACCTTGCCTCCGGGGCCGGCGCGTTCATCGCTGCGGCAAGATCCTGTGGCATCGTTGCCACTGTCGGACTTTCTGATCCGACGGTCCGCCAAGCGCTTGACTCTATGGCCAGTTTGATGCGTTCCAAGGTTTCCTCTGAAGGAACGGTGCTCTCTTTGCCTGCCACGTTGCGGTCCTGAGGATCCGATTCTTGAAGGTGGGAAACCGCATCCAGTTGTGAAGAAGACAGGTTGCTGGCCAAGCTGCTTTCCAGATCGCAAACAGACCCTAACCGTCGATTCGGATCCTTCGCTGTCGCTTCCAAGAGAGTTTGTGCCAGGGCGTCTGGAACATCGGGTCTGAGCAGTCGGATGTCAGGAAAATCGTCATTGCAGACCTTGTGCATGACTTCGACCAGTGACCCGGAGCTGATGGCATTCTTGCCTGCGAGGAGAAAGTAGAGAGTGGCCGCTAAGGCGTAAACATCACCCTGGGGTCCGACACTATGAGCATCTGAGTATTGCTCTGGCGGCATATACTTGGGCGTCCCCATCAACATCCCGGTCCGCGTTTTCAAGTTGTCGATTTCATCGCCGGCTTTGGCAAGTCCAAGATCCGCGACTTTCACTTCACCGGTGGAGGAGATCATGATGTTGTCTGGCTTGATGTCCCTGTGGATGATCCCCTTGGCATGAGCGCTTGCAAGCCCGCGGGCGGCGCAGCGCACGATCGTGATGGCCTCGTCCACCCCCAGAGGGCCTTTTCTGACGACCCGCTCACGGGCCGTCTCGCCACGGACGAACTCCATGATTAGGTAGTGAAGGCCCTGGCATTGGTTGACATCAAAGACGCGAATCAGGTAAGGGCTGTTGATGCTGGCAGCGATTCTTGCTTCTCTCTTGAAGCGCGCCACAAATTCGCCATCGCCGTTTGGGAGGTCTTCTCTAAGCAACTTCACTGCGACATCAATATCCAAGGACGAGTGTCGACCGTGATAGACAGTTCCCATGCCGCCTTCGCCGATCTTCTCCAAGAGAATCACCGAGTCGAGGATCCTGAATCCTTCGACCTCAGGAAGTTGTTGGAGTAGAGGATCGGCGTGTAGTTGGCCTTCGTCTTCGACGTCATCTCCCGCCATAGTCTTGCTCGTGCGTCTCATCGGGTAAACATGCTCGGGTATGCAAAACAATGCACACGCCCTTGGTCTTTTCGGCTAGAGGCAGGCCAAGGGCCCACGCATGAATAACTTCCCGTTTCAATTCCCATTTTCAGGCCATCGGCGATTTGTGCCCGAGGACAGGCGCATAGCGCCCGACCTCGTCGTCATTCGCCACTCACGACCACGAGCCCAGCTCCGCAAGGGGGAGCTACTTGCCTTAGGGTTCTCCCCTCGCCTTGCTCGGGGCGAGAGTTGCGATCTCCAAGGTGATTGAGCCGCCGCAAGGGCGACTTGAGTTAAGGCACGAGAAACGAGCGCAAGCCGTTTGATGACCGAATAATGGGGCTGAGCTCGAAGCTTTGAACGAAAATGAAGTTGCCAGCGAGGAATGGGCTTTGACGAGAAAGGTTAGGCAAGATGAGTTCACCATTGGCGTCAAATCCAAAGAAGTCGTCGGAAATCACATTGGCTGGGTCAATGGCGATAAGGAGAGGGAGAAAGCCAAAGATGACGATATCCGCAGCGGCCAGACTAATGCCGATTTCACCCATGCCGCCTGGGGTGCCGCCGCTAATGATCAAGACCCCCGTGAGAGAGCTGGTGTTACCCCCCGTGGGCATCCAGTCCATCTGCAGCGTGTGTTGGGCGTTTTCGTTCGTGGTGTAGTTCAAGACCGGCAACGTTGGCGCTAGCATGACTTTGGCTTCGCCCGCATCTTGACCGTTGTTGTCACTGAATGGATTGCCGATGACAATATCATCAAAGCCATCGCCGTTGAAATCTCCGGCGCTGGCGTTGGCATTGCCCAGCAACGATCCCGCGGAGGGGCCATCCACTTGAGTGATAATGGTGCCGTCACGGCCAGAATAAATCACGACGGATCCTGAATTGAGACTGCCATTGTCTTCGAACGGCATTCCGACGATCAGATCAGTGAATCCATCGCCATTGACATCCCCTGCGGAGTTGACATTTTCTCCCATGCGATCCGCCGCT
>JAJRYU010000592.1 GCA_024275615.1 Planctomycetota bacterium | reverse complement strand
TCACCAGCTGGTTACCTGAAGAGTCGAAAACTTCAACGATCTCAAAGTCTGTGGAAAGTGTTGGCCCGCTGCCGCTGGAACCGACGATATTTCTGCTGCTAATGAGGAGTTCCTCTTCCATGTTGCCGGTTAGGTCGGGAGATGAGGCCAATGTGTTGCCAAAGTACTGAAGGGGGGCCTTACCGGCGTAGTTGGCCAAGACCGCTCCTGTTAGTGGATGTAACCACTTCACGCGTCCCACAGCCGAAGCTCTCAATGATCCGCCAGGCAAGAAGACGTCCGCCCGAGGAGAAGCCACCACGAGGATACGTCCGGCTGCTAGGCTATTTGCCTGAATGCTCTCGATCTGACGTCCGAAGCCAAAGTCGAAATTGCCACCTGTATGGCTGGCCAAGAGCAAACCTGTCTGGCCGGAAAAGACATCAACCCTGCCGGGAGCCGTGGCTCCGATCTGGATCGCCGGCGCGGCCACCGCAAAATCGACAACACCATCGTTGTCGATGTCACCCAAGCCGCAAACGTCGTAGCCGAATCCGTTGGGGGCAGGTCCCGGTCCGCTCGTCAGGGCATGAATAAGGTTGCCGTTCAGGCCGGAAAAAACTCGAGCAACAAGAGGAGCAGGAGTGGCCGACTGAGGTGTGGTCGGAGCTCCAACAATGAAGTCCTGAAATCCATCGCCGTCCACATCACCAACGTTGGCCATACTAAAACCAAAATTGCTACCTGCGGTTGGGCTGGAGATCGAATAGAGAATGCTGCCATCAATACCTGAGATAACTCGCACATAACCAAAGCCACCAGTCGCTTGATTGGCGCCGATGGCGAAGTCGGCGTGGCCATCTCCGTTCAAATCACCGAGTCCTGTCATGGCTCGACCCAAAGCATCACCAGGATTGGTGCCAACCAGCCGGTAAAGGAGGCCGTTCTGCATGGAAATGACAGAGACCGACCCAACAAATGTTCCGGCGGTGGTTGGGTAGGAGGTCATACCAACGAGAATATCATCAGCGCCGTCACCGTCCACGTCGCCGGCGAAAGCAACGGTCTCACCAAAACGCTGTTCCGTGTCCGCGCCCCGATACAATCTGACATCAAGGTTTTGGGCCAAGCAGGATTGTCCCCATCCAAATAATGTCACCACAACAACCAAGGTTGCACGCAAATACATGATCTATGTCTCCCCATTCTTTCAAAGGAATCATTGCCACAGAATGCGCTCTGTTAATAAGTGGATCGTTGCCTTTTTTGATGGTATCCAAGGTGCCTAAATGCTTCGGCCATGGACCCTTCTACGCTCACAATACCATGGGAGTCATTGATACGAATTGAAATTTCGAAGAAATCAGTGATTCTGATTCTGGCCATTCCCACCACCTAGTGAGACCATGTTCAAGAGCCTCGCTTTACGGTTGAAGTCCGTAAAGTCGCGAATTGGCGGCTGAAGGGGCCATCATCTCATGGGTGATCCTGGCTGCGAGTTCGCCCTGTCCCTTTCTTGTCCCAGTCACTCGCTTAGTGACAAGGAATTTTGGATTTTCTTGGATCACTTTGGTCATCGTGAGTCTCTGACAATGCGAATGAAGAAACATACCGAACAATCCATCGCTATTGAGGATCTTCTCGGAGAAAGGGCCTGGCTCCAGAATCTCATCTATCATCTGGTAAGAGATAGGAGCGAAGCTGAAGACATCCTTCAAGAGACTTGGCTTGTTGCCCTCAGATCACCGCCGCGAGATGCCGGAGGGGTTCGGCATTGGCTGGCGAAAGTG
>JAJRYU010000591.1 GCA_024275615.1 Planctomycetota bacterium | reverse complement strand
TTGGAGATGGCGAAAGCCGCCGGAGCTGACATCACCGAGGCGATGAGAAGATGGGGTATATACTCCGCTCCACCTCCTTGCTGAAGCATAGCGATATAGGCCGCCAACACGCTTCCAGCAACAGTTGCAAAGCCCCCCGTCATCAAGCTCATCAATTCAGATTTGGTCATCGTCGGCACGAAGCGACGTACGACCAAAGGCGCCTCCGTTTGACCAACGAAAATGTTGGCGGCCATGGCCATTGACTCGGCACCAGTAACACCTAAGAACCGATTCATGATCTTGGCCAAAACCAAGATGACGTAATGCATGATCCGCAGGTGATAGAGCACAGACATGAGGCAGGAAAAGAAAATAATAGTCGGCAACGCTTTGAAGGCCAAAGCTGGGCCATTGTTCGCGCCCGTCACCACCGAACCGAACACAAAACTGGCCCCTTCGTTGGAGAATTCCAAGAGTTTGGTGATGAAGGTCGAAATTCTGGCAAATAGGTCGTAGCCGATGTCCCACTTGATCAGGAACAGCCCCAAAAGGAGCTGCATGGCAATGGCGCCAAAGACGAGTTTCCACGGCGTTTTCTTGCGATGAAGGCTCAAGAGCCACGCCAAGCCGGTCAAGGTGATCAGCCCCATGGCACCCCGCAACACGGAAACAATGCTCCACGGACTGGGCTCCCGCTCGTGGATCGTGGCCGGTGCATCGTCCGATGCGTCTTGAATGACCGGGATGCCAACATCCTCCTGCGCCCAGGCTGGAGCCGCGAAAGCCACCAACACCAGGGCCAGAATGACCAGGAGAAAACGCCCTAAATGATCCACCATCAGCAATTCCCTTTCACCCACGTGACAACGTGGGGCGGGATTCTATCATGATGGACACAGGGATGCTCTGATTCCGACAGCAGTTAGCTCTCAGAACAAAGGACTTTCACACGATGAACCCCGAGATTTTCAGGGAATACGACATCCGCGGCCTTGTGGGCCAGGATCTGGACCAAGAAACCGTACGCCTTGTCGGCCGAGCGTTCGGGACCAGGCTCATCAGAAACGGCAAGAAAAAGGTCGCTCTTGGGCGCGACGTCCGAGAATCGTCACCCGGCTTCGCCACGATCTTGGCTGATGGGCTGATGGCCAGCGGCGTGGACGTCTTCGACGCTGGAATCGTACCCACTCCTGTCCTCTATTACGCCATCATCAAGCACAAGATGGATGGTGGCCTGATGATCACCGGTTCCCACAACCCCGTCGACTACAATGGCATCAAAATTTGCGAAGGTACACTCGCAATCTATGGCGACGCGATCCAAGAGCTACGGGCGATGATTGAAGAAGGAGATTTTGAGTCTGGCTCAGGGACGCATCAGCCCTTGGAGGTGCTTGAAGACTACAAAGATCAGCTCTTGGCCAAATTCCAGTTCGACGCACCTTCGAATGTGGTTGTTGATACCGGCAACGGTGTCTCAGGCCCTTTGGTCATGGAAGTGCTTGCGCGGGCCGGGCACAACGTCAAAGGGCTCTACATCGAACCCGACGGCACTTTCCCCAATCACTTACCTGATCCAGAGGTGCCAAAGTATATGGCGGACTTGATGGCCAAGGTCGTCCATGACCAAGCGGCGGTCGGTTTTGGATTCGATGGCGACGGCGATCGTTTGGGTGTCATTGACAACAATGGCCTCAAAGTCAGCGCCGATTGGCTCTTGGCTCTTTTTGCTAGGGACCTTCTGGAACGTCACCCCGGTGGCAAGGTTCGTTTTGACGTCAAATGCTCCGACTATCTTTTTGAGGATGTCAAGAAACATGGCGGGGATCCTATCATGGGACGAACAGGACATTCCATCCTCAAGGCAGACATGAAACAAATGGATGCCATTATCGGTGGCGAATTATCGGGACACATCGTTTATGGGCGCGAATATTTCTTGATCGACGATCCACTTTATTGTGCGCTCAAAGTCCTTGAACTCATGGCCAAGAAAAACAGCAGCTGCTCAGCCCTCTTCGATGATTTCCCGAAGACATTCAGTACCGCCGAAATCAAAGCTGCCGTTCCTGAAGACAAAAAGTTCCGAGTTGTAGAAGATCTAACCGCGACGTTCTCGAAAGAAAATGAAGTCATCACCATGGATGGCGCGCGTGTTGTTTACGACTCAGGCTGGGGGCTCGTTCGTGCCAGCAACACCACGGCCAATCTCACCCTTCGCTTCGAGGCCCGTTCACAAGAAGCTCTACTTGCCATTGAAGATGATTTTTTGGCCAAGCTAGGGGCCTATGACTTTATCGACCTGACCAACCTGAAGGAGATTCGTTCCTCATGAGATACTTTTTCGCCGTCTTCATGCTCTTCCTCGGATCTCAACCCATCTCCGCCCAAGAAGGAGCAGCCGAGAAGA
The DNA here is from genome assembly GCA_024275615.1 of Planctomycetota bacterium. GTDB lineage: Bacteria > Planctomycetota > DRQF01 > S139-23. Next base: position 3,936 of record JAJRYU010000591.1, on the reverse strand, counting down.
TGGCCAGAGTTGAGGCACGCATAGTCCCCATGGCCCGTTGGCGTTGGGCCAACGTCGATGGACAAAAAGACATCACCGCACTCAAGTCGATGTTGCCAAGTGGATCCGTCGAGCGTTTCCTCTATGGATGGCGCGGGGATAAGAGCATCCAAGGAACATTCAGAACCGAAGCATGGGCCTGCCTTGCTAACGAAAAGAGCAGCCCCAAGCTCCAAGACGCAGCGGCTTACTATCTTTCCCGGGGGGCTGAAGTTTCAGACAAAACCGCCCTTCTGAAAACTCTCAAAGATACCGGCGACGACGAAATCGCTGGCCTCATGGTGCGAGCCATCGGCCGCTTGCAATTACCCCTTACAGTTGATCCCATCGAAATTGAGTATCAAAAACGCGGCAACCGCCTATTCCGTATCCGTTGCTTGCGCGCCACCGCCAGGATCGTCGCTGGCAAGAAAGCCAAAAAACAAGAAAGCAAATCGCGCACAATCGAAAAACGTCTTGGTCTAAGGCTAACAATCGATGCTGTTAAGAGCGGCAACGCCGATCTCGCCCGCACCGCCCTTGAGACACTCAACGCCATCATCCCAGCTATCGAATTCGGCAAACGAGGCCAGCAAGGGCTCACCACTCTTCTCTATGCTGTCGCCACCGAAGATCCCAGCGATGTTGTTCGCATCAAAGCCATGGCCGCTATGGCCACGCTTCTGCCTGATTCATTCGCAATCCTTTTGCCTGAGTTGCGACTCCACAAGAACTACATCTTGCGTTCGGGGTACGCCAAGGCGATGTTGCAAACCCAGGCTATCTCCATGGAGAAAGCTAGCGTTTTTCTCAGCGATGCGGATCGCCGGGTGCGCGCAGCCGCCGTCGAAGGTTTCATCGCCAGCAAACGAGCGAACAAGAATACGCTGCTTGATGCCATTCTTCGCGAGGAGACAGATGAAGTCATTCTGTCTTTGATCTTGGATTCATTTGCCAAGGGCGAAATCGGCCCGGGCCGCAAGGAATTCCTGCGCACACAATATCAACGTGCCTATGCCTTGATGCCAGCTTCTCAGGCGGAGACCAAGCAAAGTGTTCTTAGTCTTGCATCCAGGTTGGCGGGGCCAGAGGACATCCAATTCCTCATTACCGTCTTGACCAAGGATCCAGAATACGCCATTCGTAGAATGGCAAGAGACCACTTGAGGAAACTGGGAAAGACAGCAGAAGAACTGACGCCCTTGGCAATCGACTTGAACCGAGCCAAACGTGCCCTGGCTATCCGTGACAACGAAGATATTGAGGTGTTCATCGAGACTAACCGCGGCATGATCACCTTGAGCCTACGCCCAGACAAAGCGCCTTACACTGTACTCAACTTCATTGACCTGGCAAGAAAGGGGTTTTACAACGGCATTCGATTCCACCGCGTCATCCCTGACTTTGTCGCTCAAGCGGGTTGCCCCAGAGGAGACGGTTGGGGAGGCCCAGGACACACCATCCGTTGCGAGATCAACGACCTCACTTACGAACGAGGCACAATTGGCATGGCCCTGGCCGGCCAAGACACAGGGGGTAGCCAGTGGTTCATCTGCCACAGCGCCACGCCTCACTTGGATGGTCGTTACACCATCTTCGGCAAGATGACCGACGGGTTTGATGTCCTCGATGAGATCCAACAAGGAGACCTCATCGAGCGCATCAAGGTTGTGGAATGACGCCACGGGGTTTTGAGGTCATCTTGATGACAAGGAAAACGAACGAGACACTTCTCGTTCATTTTCATCACTTCCGCCTCGATGCAAATTCACCGGTGTTCATGGCAACGAACCCTCTGCATCTGCGGCGAGGACTTACCTTGTCTTCGGGACCTGATAGGCAGACATACCAGCCATTTCCATCGCTCCAGAAACCGTCAGCGCGAGATGGCCCTGGGGAGTCGGAATCTCGCCCTTACCAGCCAATGGCCCGCCCAGTTTGATGCTATGGCTCCACATAGTGTCAATACCGATGGTCCATTCCCCGGTAATCGTCCCCTCAACATCAAGCGCCTTCAGCTTGGAGTTGGGAAACTTCAATTTCATACTGACGTCAAAGACGGCACAAGAAACACCGAAGACCGTTTTCTTGCCTTTGAGAGTGAGAACAAAATCGGAGATACCCTGCTTCGCGGCTTCTTGTCCTAGAACCTCACCAATCAAGTCTTGATCCAGCTTGATCCTCTCACCGACGGTCATTTCTCTTTCGCCAATGGCCTTTCCTAGGGACTTGTGCGGGTCAAAAAGCATGCCACGTTTCAGTAGGTCCTTCTTCTTGGTCTTGAGAGCAGCCAATTCGTCCACTGAGACTGCCCCTCCCGTCTCTGTCCTTGCCACCAACTCCGTGCCCTTGATGGACAGCTTGTACTTCTTGCCTTCAAGCAGTGAAGTCTTCGAATCTTTCGACTCCATGAGACCAGACATCTTCTTCGTGCTCTTGTCGGTCTTGAATTCGATCAAGATCACGTCGGCACCTTTGTCGCCAACGCCAAGGACAGTGGTTACGCTGACTTTTTTGGTCTTGTTGATTACGTTGATCTCTTGAAGCTCTCCTTCGGCCAAAAAAGATTGCTTCATCGTCACATCAACTGTCGTCGCCAAGGTCACGATCACCCCTTTGGGAAGTGGCTTCTTCGTAAACTTGATTTTCTCTTGGCCCCAAGCGGGCGCGCCGAGAGCGAGGAGAACTAGGAGTAGAATTCTTTCTCTTTGCATCGGCATGTCTTCATTTGGCCTTTTTCATTTGGATGACTGACATGGCAGACATGGAGACATTGCCGTCCAAGGTCACCGGGATATCCCCATTTGGATTGACAATAACTCCAGACGCTTTAATCGGACCGGCAACCTTAGCGCTATAGGACCACAGGTTCTCAATGCCAACAACGTAGTCGCCCGAGATATCCGTCGTCACGTCCAAACCCTTACGGGTCATTTCCGACGTATCAATATCGACCTTGATATCGAAGACGGCGCAATCGACACCAAAAACCTTTTTTCTGCCCCTGAGGGTCATGGTAATGCTCTTGATGTTCTTGCCGGAATCTTCAGCACCGAAAATCTTGTTGGCAAGGTTCTTCTCGATCTTGATCACTTCCCCCACAGCGACCTCGCGCTGCCCAATGATCTGGTCCATTTTCTGATGAGGATCGAACAACACTCCGCCAGCCATCTGTCCCTTGAGTTCCTTCTTTAACGCTGCAAGTTCATCAGCCGAGACGTCTTCACCTTCGCTAGTCTTGGCGACCAAATTGCCTCCGGCAATCTTGAGTTTATAGGTCTTGCCCGTCAGTAGAGAGGTTTCTTCATTGTTACCTCCCATTCCTCCCATTCCGCCTTCCATCTTGTTGGTGTTTTCGAAGGTCTTAAACTCGACGTGAGCCTCCGTCACCCCCTTACTATTGGCGGCGATAACGGTGAATATTTTTACGTCTTTGGACACCGAGCTTGTCTTCATGCGTTGAGTTTGACCATTCATCTCGAACGCTTGAGCCATGATGTTGGATGTGTTGCGGGCAATGGTGACTTTGGATCCCTTAGTCAGTTCCTTCTTGGTAAATTTGATTTTCTCCTGTGCCCCGAGAGGCGCCAAAATCAGTCCCGTTACCAACAACAGGGCACAGAGGGTTTTTGTCTTCACATTCATGACCTTCTCCTATTCCTCGAAGTAATTTGTCTGTCGCGCTGGAACCGGTGTTCTAAACAAAAGCGTCGCCAGCACTTCGGTTCCAATAGGCCTTAAACCAGCCCGAAGAGCCGGAGTTACGAGATTGGACAAATTGCCAATTGCCCGGCCTCGGCCAGCACTATCGTATTGAATTGATCACCGGGGGCTATAGAAAGTGTCCGCGATTTTTTCGATCACCCGACGAATGAGCGCTGCTTGTCCGGGACCACTCTCACTCTTGACGAGAACGCG
>JAJRYU010000590.1 GCA_024275615.1 Planctomycetota bacterium | reverse complement strand
GCAAAGATTGTTCGGGCAAGGCTACTATTGTTGAAAGCAAAGGAAGCCATGATAAACTGTATGGAGCGCTCTTTCAGATTGACAAATCCGAGCTTGGCAATTTGGACATGGCTGAAGGCCTCGGCTATGAGCGGCAGGATAATTTTATCGTCGTCAAAGTGGATAATGATGAAGAAATCGAAGTCACCGAGTTGGCGATCTGCCTGTATTTCACCGGTCTTAGCGTCACAACGGATGACCTTATTGGCACCGTCGAGAAGATAGACACGATCATTGTCAGCAGCCAACGCACGATCAGCAAACTCAAAACCTTCAGGTGCGCGGAACAACTGGGTTTTCTCAAATTCGCTCAGACCTTTGGCTGATTCGGCCCACCAAGCACGATCGCCCGTCAAGGCATCGAGGCAGAAAAAGCGTTCCGAGTTGCGGCAGAAAACGCGTCCGTTCATGACTTGAACACTATTCATGAATGGCTTGTTGGTGCGCAGAACCCAACGGGAACGCCCGGTGGCAGGTTCGACACCATAGAGCCATCCGTCTTCGCAAGGAGCGATGACAAGTCCACGTTGCGCATCTTTGGCGCCAACCATAGTGAAAGTGATGTCCGCAGAAATGGCACCATTGAGATCTTTCACCCAGCCAGCGCTTGTGGGTGCAACTTCGTTATAGGCCTTCGCGGAAAGCCCGTAGAGTTTTCCCGCATCTGTACCGAACACGAGGAGTTGGTGGGCAAGTCCTTTGGTCAGGACGGGTGCCGAGCGGCAAGTTCCCACGGTACGATAGTCCCAACCTTTGAGCCCGTCGGAGGCGGCCAAGGCTGCCATACGTTCGGAGATGTAGTTGGAGACGTAGATGGTGTCGCCATTTGACATCGCATCACTGGCCGGCACAACGCCGACACGGGTCCGCTTGTGAAAAATGCGGCCGCCGGTGCGGCTATTGACGACGACCATGCCACCGTCTTTTTCAGTCAAAAACGCGATCGTTCCATGGCCGATACGAGGCGCCCTCGCTAACTGGTTTTCGCCAATTTCGAGTATCCACTTGCCTCGGCCTTTGACGAGGTCGAGGCAATGAATGCTGTATTCACGATTATTGGCGTTGTAGCTCTCGAGAAGAAGCCAACGGCCTCTCGCCCAAGCACGCGTAAAGGTCTCGTCTTGTCCGGTCTTTAATGACCACTTGACTTCGTCAGCTATTCCCAAGGCCGCAGCCTCAAGATCGCGTTGGCGTTGAATCATGGGATCGACTGGTTGGTCGGTCATGCTCATCGAGGTGCCGTGCTCGTGGTTACCCTCCATGCCGTTGTCAGACGCACATGCGCCCAAAGCAAGGATGATCACCGCAAGGGCCCAGATGGATTTACCCTTGGTCATCTAAATGGCTACTCCGTGTCCTCTTACAAACCCTTGAAGGGTCTGGTTTTAATTCCCCAGCGACATTTTGTGTCGCGTTGCGTTGTCACTATATTGGGGCGCGAAGGTGTGTCAAGCCTTTCGAAGATAGTGCTGAGGTGATCAAAACCGCAGGTTAAGGTAGATAATGCAAGAACTTAGCGACGAAAATCGCCAAACAATCGCTGCGAATCTCATGAAAGTGAGACAACGAATCGCCGCCGCAGCAGACCGTTCGGGGCGATCTCCCGCAGAAATACGCCTCATGGCGGTCACCAAGACCCAGCCCCCAGAAGTGATCCCGTGTCTCTTGGGTCTGGGGGTCGATGCCATCGGGGAAAGTCGGCCAGAAATTGTTACGAAAAAGCAATCTGTGCTCAATTGCGAGGTCCCATGGCATATGATTGGCCATTATCAGCGCAAGAAGATCAAACGGACGCTGCCTTTTTTGGACATGGTTCACTCGATTCACAGTTTGGAGCTCCTTTCTAGTTTGGATCACGCTGCAGGAGAACTTGAGGAGGATTCGAGGCCTTTGGATGTGCTCATTCAGGTCAATGTGTCCGGGGAACCACAAAAACAGGGGTTTTCGCCCTGCGACGTGCCAGATGTTTGCGATCTGGCCCAAGCGTTTGACCGTTTGCGGCTGAAGGGTCTCATGACCATGGCCCCAAGAAACCCTCAAAACTTCGATTCTCGCGATATCTTCGCGGCGCTGCGTCATCTGAGAGACGGCATCGGGGTCAAAAATGCCCCGGAATTGTCCATGGGGATGTCCCAAGATTTCGAGGTCGCCGTTGAAGAAGGGGCAACCATAGTGAGGATAGGGTCAGTACTCTTTGACGGACTGCACTTGGATCGCTAATTTCTTTTGACCAACCAGGGCAATAAGCGTCCCTATTGATAGAACAACACGCCGAGAGTCGCCCCGTGCGAATTCGGCGATGGAACAGAGACACAAATCCGGAGACCAGGGCCCAGCATGCCCATACTGATAGTTGAAAAAGGGCCCGAACGAGGCCAAACCGTTGAACTTCAGGCGAGTTGCCGCTGGATTTTCGGCCGTGACGAAAGCTGTGAATTCACGACGGATGACCGTTCGTGCTCTCGCAAGCACTTCGGCATCGCGGAAAAGAATGGTCGATTCATCGTGAAGGATCTCAAATCGACTCACGGAACCAGCGTGAACGGCAACGCCATAGAGATGAAAGAACTCTCTGACGGCGACACCATTGTGGCCGGTGAGACAGTGATTTCATTCAGTGTCGACAAGAGCAGTGGAACGGGTCGCGGATTGGTTGGCAAGACTATTGCCGGGTATCAGATCTTTGAACGGATCGGCCGCGGTGGCATGGGAACCGTCTTCAGAGCAAAACAAGTTGCCCTCGATCGCGATGTCGCGCTCAAAGTCCTTTCCGCTCGATACTCGAACGACAAGACATTCATCAACCGATTCTTCAAAGAGGCGCAAGCCGCAGCTCGGCTAAATAACCCCAACGTCGTCCAAGTTTTTGACGTCCGGGAAGAGAAAGGCCTCTATCTCATTTCTCTTGAAATGATGGACGGCGGGACGGTCCAAGACTTGGCGACCAAAGAAGGCCAGCTCCCGATTGATCGAGTCCTCAAGATCGCCAGAGAAGCAACCAAGGGACTGGCTTACGCCGAAAAGAAATCTATCGTCCACGGTGACATCAAACCGGACAACTTGATGATGAATGCCGATGGCCACATCAAGATCTCCGATCTGGGCTTGGCGCGTGACGTCGGTGAAATCGCTCATCAGGGCGAAGAAGGAGTTTTTGGAACTCCTCACTTTATTTCACCAGAACAAGCACAAGGCAAAGCTGTCGATTCGCGCTCAGACATCTACAGCTTGGGTGCAACGATTTACCGTTTGATCGCTGGCACAACACCATTCTCCGGAAGTAGTGTTCGTGAGATCATCCTCAAGCAAATCAACGACGAGCCTCCCTCGCTTTCTGAACTCCGGGAAGACTGCCCCGCAGACTTAGCCGACTTGGTAAGCGTGATGATGGCGAAGGACGCCGACGAACGCTTCGAATCAGCCGAAACACTGCTCACAGCAATTGAATCTCTCGGAGACACAGGACGCCTTTCAAGCCAAACGAGCGCCACCAAGAAAATCGCACTCCTCCTTGGAGTCCTGGTCGTTCTTTCGGCGGTAGCCGGATTCCTAATCAACAAGAACGACAATCAGGCAAACCCAGTTGCTCCCAATCCGACCCCGAGCGAAAACGGCAAGAGAGAGCCCACGCCCGAGGAAATCGCCGCCGAAGCCGCACGCGCACAAGAGAGGTTGGAATTCGAAGTCAAGGGGCTTCACGTCACTGCCGAGTTGTTCCTGGCTGAACTCGTTGGTTCAGGTAAGAGCGACGACATTGCGTCTCTCGACAAGCTGCTTCACTTGTATGAGGCAGCCTTGGCCGCGGGACCAAAGACCGTGGAAGCCAAGACGGTACAAGAAAAAATCGATGCACTTACCGCAAAGATCGAGCGCATAAAATCGGTGAGTGCCGCGACCGCTGCCGCGGAAAAAGCGAAACGCGAGGCCGACGACCTGGCATTTTCACAGCTCAAGGAGAGTATCGAGAAGAATCTAAACGACAGGAAATTTGTCGCAGCGCTGAACGCCTTGGCGGAAAAGGGG
>JAJRYU010000589.1 GCA_024275615.1 Planctomycetota bacterium | reverse complement strand
TTCCAGAAACCAAGTTTTTGGACCTTGGAGCAATAGAAACGGAACGCCCGAAATCGACGGCGGCAGGACAACATGAACTCTATGATCGTCGGCGAGCCGCGGGGCTAAAGGCTGCGAAAGGTGAGTGGATCGCCATTTTGGAAGATCGGGGTTCGCCTAGATCTAATTGGGCGCAGACAGTCGTCGCACTTCACCAAAAGGACTCCGTGAAAGTAATCGGTGGGGCAATCGAATGTCGGGCCAAGAGTCTTCTCAACTGGGCTTTTTACTTTTGTGACTTTGGGAGATATGGCCTGCCATTTCAATCGGGACCAGCAACTTGGGTCAGCGACATCAATGTTACTTACAAGCGTGACGCTATCGAGTCGACACGACATCTTTGGAAGGATCGCTACAGTGAACCAATCGTGCATTGGGCACTTCTCGATCAAGGTGAGACACTAACGTTGTCCCAGGAATTGGTCGTGGAACATTCCAGACCTGAAACCTCCTTGTCGTACTTGCTTCCCGAGCGTTTTCATTGGGGTAGGCTTTTTGGCCAGATTCGGGCCATGAACATTCCTGCGTCGAAACGCGCGATCTTGACGATTCTTGGGCCTTTCATTCCCTTCATACTTGTTCTACGGCACGCTCGCACTCAAGCAAAGAAAGGCCGCTTGTGGCATTACCTACGGGCCTCACCTTACGTTGCGGTCTTATCGGTTGCGTGGACGATTGGCGAGGTTTGGGGCTACGTGACAAAGAAGGCATGAGTATGGCAGAAGAAAAGATCTACGACGCCATCGTAGTCGGTTCAGGAGCATCTGGTGGTTGGGCGGCCAAGGAACTTTGCGAGCAAGGGATGGATACACTCCTTCTCGAAGCCGGACCAGAGTTGGACCCAGAGGTGGATTTTCCTCCTGAGCCCGAAGACGGTTCTTCCAAGGTGCAGTTTCTCAATCGAATCAAGGCGGTGCTTTGCGGGCAATCCATCCAGGCGCGCTGCATGTCCTTTAGCGCGTTCACGAAGAAGTTCTTTGTCCGAGATCGAGATAATCCCTATACAACCGGACCCAACAGCCCATTCAACTGGTACCGATCAAGGCAGGTCGGAGGACGTCTGCATTTGTGGGGCCGCAACGCACTTCGTATCTCAACGGCAGAGCTGAAGTCCGCCAGCAAGGACGGCTTTGGCGACGATTGGCCCATCAGCTACGAAGATCTCGAACCTTGGTATACCAAGGTTGAGTCTTTTCTTGGCGTCCATGGAACCTCAGCTGGTATTTCGAGTATTCCTGATGGGATTTACGATCACCCCCTTGATCTAACGCGTGCCGAACAAGAAGTGATCGACACGTTAGCTGAGAAATGGTCAGGACGGCCAACTACAACTTGCAGAATCGTCAAGCACAACAGGAAGCGCATTCCGTTGCCTATTCTCGCTGCTCAAGAAACTGGGCGATTGGAACTTCGTGCTGACGCTGTTGTTTGCGAGATTCTTGTGGATGCAACGACTGGCCTTGCTTGCGGTGTCGCCTTTGTTGATCGCGTGAAAAAAACTCGACATACGTTGCGCTGTCGGTCTGTCATTCTCTGTGCCTCGACGATCGAGTCAATTCGTATCATGTTGAATTCGAAGTCGAAGAATCATCCTAAAGGGTTGGGCAATTCGTCTGGTAATCTTGGACACTACCTTACTGACCATGTCATGGTTTTTAAGGCTGGAGCTCTGGCGAATCTTGAGGATAGCCCGAAAGTCGACGACTACGACTTTGGTGCTCAGTCCGGGATTTATGTTCCCAATTTCTGCAACCTAAATCCTGACGAGAACCTTGGTTTCTTACGTGGCTACTCTCTCTTGGGATCTGTGGCGAGAATCGAGCCTGGTTGGTTCTTCATGGCAGTTGGAGAAATGTTGCCGCGATTTGAGAACTGTGTGTCACTCGATGACAAGAAGAAAGATGCTTGGGGTATACCGGCTGCCAAGATCCATGTTCGGCATTCGGAGAACGAAAAAGCGATGATTCGCCACATGCAAGAAACATTATCTCAGCTTGCCGATGATTGTGGCTTGAAAACGGACCACCTCGAAAAGGAAGGTGTGGTGAGCAAGATCGTCTATCGTCTTGCCAAACGACTGGTCTACTCAGAGGGGGGCGGTTTGGTGCCCGGTTCGGCCATCCACGAAGCTGGTGGAGCAGGAATGGGGACAGATCCCCAAAAGCACGTTCTCAATCGCGACAATCAAGTTTTTGACGCGCCCAACGTTTTCGTCACCGATTCGGCCTCATTCACATCATCCCCATTCCAAAACCCCGGACTGACAATCATGGCTCTATCTGCTCGAGCTGGGAACTTCTTGGCAGAGCACCTTGACCAGCTTTGATTGCCAACAAAATTGTCAATTGGTCGGTGTCTGCCAAGTAACGTTGCTTTGTCGTTGGCTTTCGACTCTCTATCTAACCGCGCTGCATTTGCCCCAGTACTGGCAAGTGAATGACTTCGCGGTTCTCGGAGCTTTGCCGCACAGCCGCTGCGACCTCCACCGATCGCAAGCCAGCGTAGCCATCGGCGATCGAAGTCTCAGTGCTGCCGTTGATCAGGGCGACAAAGTCCCCAAGCTCTTGCTTGAACGACTTAAGAGCTGTGACTTGCCAAGAAAAGAGCTTCTCTTTGACTAAGATGTCAGGGTAGTAGATTGTCTTTTTCTTTCGCGGTGCGCCGGGCTCGTCTTGAGTAATCAAGATGTTCTTCATGGGGGCGTAGGAGCCGCGCACCATGCCACGATTTCCGTATACTTCCACATAGCACTCATAGCCTTGCCATTCGCTCCATGTCGCTTGGTAGATGGCAGGTATTCCCTCAGGATTCCGCATGAGCACGACAGCATTGTCTTCAGATCCTTCGACATGCCAGATCTTCTCTGTGGCTATGCCCACGACCTCAGTAATTTCCCCAAGGAAGTAGCGAGCTAGGTCAGTCATGTGGATGCCCACATCCATGAGGGCTCCCCCTCCTGATATGGGGGCCTTGTATTCCCACTCACATGCGAATTTTGGCAGTCCTTCATGACCACCGAAAACACGAATATGATCCACATCACCAATAGTCCCCGAGTCGATGCTGTCCTTGATGAAGGAAACGAACGGGTAGTAACGCAGGTTGAAGCCAACCGCCAAGACTCGATCCGCTGCCACTGCAGCGTCAACGATGCGTTGGCATGATTCGACAGTATTCGACAGTGGTTTTTCGCAGAGGACGTGGAAGTTGTTGTGGAAGGCCTTGAGGCACAACTCTTCATGGGTGTGAACTGGTGTCGAAATAATGACAGCATCCATGGCGGTTCCAAAGAACTCTTCTGGATTCGTAAGGGGCAGAGCTTGGGTTCGAGCGACGGCTTTGCGGGCCGATTCCGCCGAAACGTCAAGAACCGCCCTCAGTTCAGTGGTCCCATGCTCCTTGATCGAACGGGCCCTAAGCTGGCCAATTTTTCCCGCGCCGACGATACCGATTCGCATGGTCTCACCTTGCCTCCTTAGTTTTACGCGTTGGTATACCAATTCGAACTTGTGCAGGACGAGGAATTGCTGGCATGCCCGTGTGAAGCCGATCTGCGTCCCTTGCCAAGCTATCGACTTCACCCGGATTTGGGCCATGACCTACTCAGGTTTCGTGCAGGTGGCGTTTGAAAGTCAATAGGTCGAGAAGATGAAGTTCACAAAAATCTGAAAACCTTGACCTGGCCCGTGTCTTTTTTGCACACTCCCTTCGTTGGCAAAATTCGGACGGGCGCAGGCGCCCAGAACTTCAATACTACGAGAGCGCATTTTCGAATTGAAGAGAAGGTCCGTCGACACTTTCGGAGATGGCCGCATGTTGGAGCGGCTTTTCTTTGAAGTCCATTCGAATGGATTGCCAGCAAGCTGCAGCGACTCACCGAGTGTCCTGCGGCAGACTTCGAAAGCACCACTTCTTTCGCGCCTAACCGAAAGGAAGGCTAATGTTGTTCAAACGACTGCCCTACTCGGCCTTATTCCTCATCATTTTCTCCGGCTTCGTCTGGAGTCAAGTGGCACCTGCTGCTCAGCTCACGCTGAGTCTCGGAAGAAGTGGACAAATCACGCTCACCGACCAATCGAAATCTGCGGGAGAATTCACCCTCATCGATGCCAAGGGCAACCAAACTCACAAGGGTAAATGGCAGAGGACGAAAGGGATTCTGACGTGGAGTTCCAAGACAGGCAAACCGGCGATCGCTGGGCGGACCTTTTGGTCAAAGGGGGCATGGAACGTCTTCTGGGAGGCGGGCGGGGCCTCGGGTAGTTCGCAATTTCCCACACTTGCATCCGGCGAATCCAACGTCGAAATCGTTGGCAAGCCCCCCGTGTCACCAAACGCAACGGCAAGGAAGATACCTCGCGCCAAGCAGGGAAATCTCGCTATCAAGAGAAACGCATCCAAGAGTCACAAGGTTGACTGTCGTTTGAGTCGAGTCATTGAACGAAAAGAACTAGGCGATTGCTCCCGTGACCTTTGGGCATCCCAACGTCATTCGGCGCAAAAAATCACCGGTGACGGTCCGCAGCAGTTGTCCCACCAGGGAAGTGAAGGCACCTACATTGTTCTTTGTTTCGAAATGCAAGCATTGGCCAAGAAAAAGGCGGCCAAGAAGACTCCTGGCACCAAGGTTGTTGCACTCAATTCACCAAATAGACCATAGGCAGGTGGCGGGTGAGTCTCGGAGGGAGGGCGCAAAGCGCTATGTTGCTCTTGCTGTGTAATGGCTTTCGAACTGAAGATTCAGGCTGATTGTTGGAGGACGCCAAAGGAATCGACCCGTCTGTGGCGACCACGGCCATGTCCATCCTCTCCACCCCGAGAGTCCTTTCACGTATGGGGAAACCTCCCTTGCGGTGATAGATTGTAGCTGCGATTCGGAAGTGACGGTGGAGCGATCAAATGAAGATTCTTGT